>CAKOOW010000017.1 GCA_934098445.1 uncultured Bacilli bacterium | reverse complement strand
ATTTTATCCCAAGATAAGTAAAACTAACTATTTTAGGTACCAAGTATCTAATTAGTTAGTTTTTTTTAGGATAAATTTAGCATCTATTGGGTTATCAATTTTTCCTTTGCTTAAATAATTTTCTAAGATTTTAATCTTCTCATCAGAGCAGCCGTCAAAGCCTTGAAAATTATATTCATTAAACCTCTGCACATGATTCACTCCTTAAAATATTATATTAATTTTTCTTCTTTTTGGACCTTTTAAGGCTTAAACCAACATCCTCATTAGCAAAATCATTTCTAATCGCATCAACGACTAAACTTTCATATTGGTGATTTAACTCTTCTTGTCTAGCTAAATTTTTTATTTTTCCATCGACTTTTGCTTCAATTGCATAAACTTTCTTCATTAAATTTTGTTTAGTAGCTAAATCAAGCTTTGTCCACTCGAGATTCTTATCCCGATAATTTTCAGCTATCATTCTTAAGTCATATAAATCTTGTGAATATTGGGGATATTTATTACTCAAAATTTTCTTAATAATTCGATTGATTTCTAAGTAAAAAGCATCTTCTTTCACTTTTGTTTCTTTCTTAGTTACCTCGGACTCACATGATTGTTTTATTGGCCTTTCCTTGGCTTTTATGATTTCTTTTTCTAAATTAACTTTTAACTTTTTAATAAATTTATCAACTTGGTGATTAATAAAGATCTCAGTAAGTTTTAAATTCAATTTTAATAAGAAGGGCATTGTCGGTCCAAAAATCGTAAGCATCGCAATAACACTGAAAGCTGCCTCGGCTGTTTCAAGGTATAGAAAACACCCAACTAATGTCGTAGTCATTAAAAGAAAACTAATTATGGCGGTGATGATGATGATTTTAATTAGTTCGGGTAGATTTTTATCATATAAAGCCTCTTTAAAATCCTTTTGATACCATTTTTCATTATTAAGCATATTCTCATAACAGATCTTAGCATCATCAATATTATAGATTTTACCTGTACTAAGATATTCCTTGATAACTTCCCATTCTAGATCGTTAGCCTTATTATTTTCTCTAATTTTATTTAATTTCTTTGCTGTTAGTAGTTCCATAATTTTTCCTCTTCTTTGTATGTAATATCATACGCTAAATGCCTTACTCAGTCAATGAATTTACCATTTACAAGTATGAATTTTTTCTTTTTTTCAAGGGAAAATTATGCTACTATATACTTAAGATTATATACTTCTAAGAATTTTTTCCTTATTATATTATGGTCTCCTTTAAGACCATTTTTTTCTTTTATAAAAGCTACAAAAATCATAAAGAAAATGGAATTTTTATGATTAATATTATCTTATAATTTATTTAAGATATTAATATTGACAAATGTTTGTAAATTGATGTTTTTTTAAGTATCTTTCTTAGACGGGGTGTGGTATGATTAACCTGATTAGAGGTTATGTTATGAAAACAATAAGAAGACGAAGAAGATTATCTAAACAGACGAAAGTTTTTCTTTCTTTTACTATTTTAGTCTTAGGACTTATTGTCCTTTGTTTATTAAGTTATCCTAAGTTAGATTTAAAGAATAAAGAGATTGATATTGGTCTTGATGAAGATTTTAATTATAAGAATTATGTGGCTACTATATGGGATAAGGATGTTACTAATAAAGTTTCTGTAAGTGGTGAGGTTAAAAAGACATTAGGAACTTACTATGTGACTTATAGTATTAATAATGGCCCTTTTAAGACCTCAAAAGTTTTAAAGGTCAATGTTAAAGATAAGATTAGTCCTATGATTAATTTAAAAGGAGATACTGAGATTAAACTTTGTAAAATGGAAGACTATGTCGAGGCTGGATACACCGCCACAGACAATTTAGATGGTGATCTTACAGATAAAGTAGAAGTTACGAAGACTAATGATTATGTCTATTATAAGGTTAGTGATAGCTATGGCAATGAAACTTCGATTGGCAGGAAAATTATTATCGAAGATGATGAAGCTCCCGTTATTAATTTGAAAGGCAATAGAGAAGTTTATCTTTTACTTAATCATGATTATGAAGAACCAGGATTTACCGCCACGGATAATTGTCTTGGGGATTTGACTAGTCAAGTTAAAGTCGAAAATAATATTGATAAGACTAAAACTGGTACTTATGAAGTTTCCTATACGATTAGTGATAATAAGAATACGACGACCGTTAAAAGAACCGTTTATGTGGTTGAAGATAGTGATATCAAGGGAGTTATTTATTTAACTTTTGATGATGGTCCCGGGGCTTATACCAATAAAATCCTAGATATTTTAAAGAAATATGATATTAAAGCTACTTTCTTTGTGACTAATGGCGGGGCGGATGGTGATATTTTAAGAGAGTATAATGAAGGACATACCATAGGACTTCATACCGCTTCCCATAATTATGACATCTATAAATCCGTTGAATCTTATTTTGATGACTTAAATAAAGTTCAAGATCGGGTTACCAGAATTACAGGGACTAAAGCTAAATATATTCGCTTTCCCGGTGGAAGTTCGAATACTATTTCCCGTAGTAGATGTAAAGGCATTATGACTACTTTGACTAGTAAAGTTAAAGAAGAAGGGTATCGTTATTATGATTGGAACAGTTTAGTTGAAGATGCTGGAGCTTGTGCGAGTAGAAAAGTTAGTGATAAGAATGCTTGTGTTCTTAAATACTTTAAAAATACTATTTCTTATAATAAAATTAATGTTGTTTTACTTCATGATATCAAATCTTATACGGCAGATTCTTTAGAAAATATGATTGTTTATGCGAAGAATAATGGTTATACCTTTAAAGCTATAGATGATAGTACACCAGAGATTCATCAACACGTCAATAATTAGGGAGGTTTTATGCACGCCGCTTATATTCATATACCTTTTTGTAAGTCCATTTGTACTTATTGTGACTTTTGTAAGGTTTATTACCAACCAACTTTAGTTAGTAAATATTTAAAAGCTTTAGAAGAGGAAATCTTAAGTCAATATAATAATGAGGTTTTAAAGACTATTTATATCGGGGGAGGAACACCATCTAGTCTTTCTTTAGATCATCTTAATTACTTATTTATTATTCTAAAAGTCTTTAAAAAATCTAGAAATTGTGAAGTTACTTTTGAATGTAATATTGAAGATATTACCGAAGAAAAGCTTCATCTTTTAAAAGAAAATGGTGTTAATCGTTTAAGTATTGGAATTGAATCTTTTAATAAGAAGAACTTAGAGACTATGCAAAGACATGCTGATTTTAAAGATGCTAAAGAAAAGATTAAACTTTGTCGAAGATTAGGTTTTTCTAATATTAATGTTGATCTTATATATGCTTTACCTAAAGAGTCAATGTGGACTTTAAGAAGAGATATCCATAAGATTTTAAAGTTAGAAGTAGAGCATATTAGTACTTATTCTCTTATCCTTGAAAAGAATACTATTCTCTATAATCAAGGAGTAAAAAATATTAAAGAAGAAAAAGATGCTAAGATGTATAACTACATTGTAAAGACCCTAAAAAAGAATGGTTATCATCATTATGAAGTATCTAATTTTGCAAAAAGTGGTTATGAATCTCTTCATAATAAGACTTATTGGTATAATGAAGAATACTATGGCTTTGGTTGTGGAGCTTCTGGCTATATTGGTAATATTCGTTATGAAAATACAAGAAGTATCCTAAAATACATCGCTGGTAATTATACCTTAAACCGTAATCTTTTAAGTAAACAAGAGGAAATGGATAATGAGATAATGCTAGGACTTCGGCTTTTAGAAGGACTTGATACGAAGAAATTTCTAAAGAAATATAAAGTATCAATAGAAGAGGCTTATCCTAATATAAAAAATTTACTTAAAGAAGGGTTACTAATCGTAGAAAGTGACTATTTAAAAATACCTGAACAATATATTTATATAATGGATAGTATCATCATAAAAATCATCTAACTACATAAGATTAGCTAGGTGATTTTATGTTTATAGCCCATCGTGGTAAAGTAACAAACTTATCTAAAGAAAATACCCTAGAAGCCTTTATTGAGGCGATTAACGATCCTAAGTACTTAGGTTTTGAACTAGATATTCGAACTACTAAAGATAAAAAATTTGTTTGTATTCATGACTTCTTTTGGAAAAATAATTTAATTAGTAAAATAGAGCAAAAAGACCTACCTAGTAGTATACCATTACTATCAAGCGTCTTAAAACTAGATACAGATAAAATTATTTTAATTGAAATCAAAGAAAAGGATATTGATACCGAGGTTTTAAACTCTTTATTAAATAAGTATGCCAATAAAAATATCTATGTGATGAGTTTTTATAATAGTACAATTAAGAAACTTTTGAGCCTAGAACATCATTATAAATGTGGCGTTTTAAACTATCTTTTTAATAGCGAGTTATCCTACCAAGAATATGACTTCATTTGTCTATTAAATAGTACTTTGACAGAAGAATTAATTAATTATTTTACCAAAAGAAAGATAACTATTTTTAGTTATGGCCTTTTAAAGAATAGTCCAAAATTTTATGAAGATATTTATTATATTATTGATAATAAAATCTAAAAATGCTAAAATTAACATATAATATGAGGTGTAGAAATGAAAAATGAAGATGAAAATATAAATACTCGTAGTTTAGATGACTTAAGTAATATTGATGATAATTATTCTAGTACGACTCAAGCTGATTTAGATGCTTTCTTTAAAGACCAACTAGATAATACCAAAGAACCAGTAGAGTCGGAAGAAAATGATATCTTTAGCAATCTTCTTTTAGATGATGAAGATAACTCTTTACTAGAATCTTCTAAAGAAGAAGAAATCAAGAAAGAAAATTCCTCTGATGTAGAACAACCAAGACCTAAAAAGACTAAAAAGTTAAGAAAACCCTTAACAAAAAAACAAAAGATTATTCTTATCGTTACAGGCTGTCTTCTTCTTATTATTATCATTAGTTTAATTATTTATCTAGTCTTACCCAAAAAAGAAGAAAAGACTCCCGAGGAACCTAAAAATACTATTACAATTGATAATGGTAACTACCAATACCAAGATGGAACCTTAATCTTCTTAAATGACCAAAAGACTCAGATTGGAACTTATGAATGCCAAGAGAAAAATGAGACTCTTTGTTATGTAGCATATCTTGATAATGATTTGGATGATGTAAATACAACTAAGAATACTTATGAAGATAACAGTGCTGTTAAATTTAGAAGTCAAATATTTCATAATCGTTATGTTTTCTTAAAAGATGGTAGTGAGACCCTTAAACTTTATGACATCTTAGAAAATAAAACTACTAATGAATATAAAAGTCTTAAATACTATGAGACTTTAGGTAGTGATTATGTTATCTTAAAGAATAATGATAATAAATACGGTTTAGTAGAAATTACTAGTAATGAGATAAAGACTATCATAGACTTTACTTATGATAATTTAACTTCTCTAAGTAAGAAAGATAACATCTTAATAGCTAAAAAGAATAATAAATCTTATTTAATTAATTTAAATAATAAAGTCTTAACGAAGAGTACTTCCAAAGATATTTATGATTATAATGATAAATACTTAGTCTTAAAAGATAATAATAACTATTCTTTGATTAATTATAACAATGAGACTATCTATGAGAATTATAACTACATTGGACTAGTAAATGATACTTATGTTAGTCTTGTTAGTGATGGTTATGTTTATATTAGAGACTATGAGAAGAATAAATACAATGAAGTAGGATTTAATCTATATAATAGTAACTACAGTGGTTTAAATGTCTATGATAAAGATGGCGTAGAGAAGAGTAATTCTTATGCTTATAAGACTACAATTAATAATGATACGATGACTATTTTCATTAAGAATAATAATGATACTGAAGAAAAGAGTTTAAACTTAAGAGATGGAGCCGTATCGAAGAATATTGCTTACTATAGTAATTTTGATGGTATCTTATACTTTTATAGTGATCTAGAGAAGAATAATTCCTTAGGAAGTTATCCTTGTACGAATAAAAATGATTTAACTAATAGTGATACTCTAAGTAATTGTAAGATTGCTAGTAACTATTCTTTTGATGATAATTTCCAAAATAATAATAATGGCTTATTAGAAAGTGAAATCTTACCAATTGTTGATAATCGTTATGTCTTTATTAATGATGATATGAATGGCTCTGATGGTGAAGCTAAAGTCTATGATTTATATAAAAAGACTACTTTAGCCACTTATAAACATATCTCTGTTAATACCCATAATAATACCTTAGAATTTGTTTCTAAAGTAGATAATATTATCGTTAAGAATAAGAGTGATAAATTTGGGGTTATTAACGTTGATAGTAATGGAATTACTAAGACTTATGACTTTGTCTATGACCGAATGGAACGTCTAGGTAATTATATTGAAGTATCTAAGAATAATAAATATCAAATTCTCTTTAATAGTGATTCTTCAAGTATTTCTCTAAGCTCGAAGATATATGATTTTAGTGGAAAATACTTTGTTGTTAAGAATAATGAATCCTTTGATATTTATAGTGATGAAGGAAGCGATAATCCTAAAAAGATTACTGATAAGTCTTATAAAGTTATTAAATTAGTTGGAGAATCCTTATACTTAGGTATTGATAGTACTAATAAAGTTCATGTGATGATGTATGATAATAAAGAGATTACTAGTGAAGAGATAACCCTACCAGAAGAAGCTAATATCTATAAATTATATAATATGGTAAGTTGTAGCATCAGTGGAAATAATATTATCCTTAATACTTATAATGCAAGTGGGGAAAAGATAAAAACCTATACTTTGACTTATCCAAGTAAAGATAATAGTTCTAAAGATAATTCTAGTATTAAAGATATCATAGGAGAGATTTTCAATGCGACCAAAGAATAATAAATTAACCCTTGTCTTAAGTATTATTATGACTATTATCTTTCTTCCTTTAGCAGTTCTTAGTACCTATGGTCATATCTTATATCCTAATAAAGATGTAGAATGTGATTTTACCCTAACCGATGGTTCTTGTTATCCTTGTGAGAATCCTACGGGGTATTGTGGTTATGCTTATACGTATATTGCCGATAATAAGTATAGTCTTAATTACTATCAAGGGACTAATAAATATCTAACGACTAGTCCTGGGTTTGTCTTTTTAATGGATAGTCCTAATCTTTTTGATAAGAATAATGTCTTAGTATATCCTAAAGTAACAATTTATAATGCAAGTACCAAGAGTAAAATTAGTTTAAATGGTCTTAATAACTATGGAATAGGACTTAAAGATAATTATTATATAGGAATAGATGATACAGGTAAGTATAGTATCTATTATATTAATCAAGTCATTAGAAGAAGCTTTGCTGATTCTTATGATTTCATTGGGGTTGCTAATCACTTAGAAGATGGTAAATTGGACTCCTCCCGTTTTGCTGTTTTATCTAATAATGAGTGGAAACTAATTGATGCTAGTAATAATAACTTGACTAAGAACTTTCAAGATGAAATTTATGATTATAGTAACTATGCCTTAGCACTTCATAATTCTAAAGATAATAACTATTATTTAGCTGATTATGCGGGGAATAATATTCTTAATATGTATTTTGATAAAGTAGAATTTTATAAAAATATTATTTTAGCTGTTAATAATAAAACTCTTTATATATATGATAGTAAAACAAGTAAGACTCTAATGGAACCAATTAGTATGACTGATAATGATGCTTACCGAGTAGTAGAAAATACCGAAGATATTGATTTATATGTTGATGATGTTGCTACTAGTAGAATCTATTATGATGGGCATTTAGAGACTATAAAAGAAAATGAAACAGAATAGTTTAGCGATTATTCTGTTTCTTTTAAAGGAGAATTTATGAAAAAATTAATAATCTTTATAAGTCTAATTCTTTTAATGACTGGTTGTAGTAAAAATAAAGATAATTATCTTCACTATTCCTTGATTGGATATGACCTTACCAAGACTTATCAATATCCAGATTCAAATAATGTAGTTAGAAAGTATGTTATCACAGATATTACAGAAGAAAATAGCGAAGAAGTAGTAGAAGGATTATTTTATCAGAATGGTAAAGATGATTATATTCTTTTAGATAAGATAACAAATGGTAATTCTAAGAATAGCTATAAGAATGAAGATTATACTTATTTCTATGAAAATAAATTATATATAAATAGATGTTCGGGGTCTGTAGCCTTAGAATATAATCTAGATGGTCTTAATACTTCGAAAATAGATTTAATAAGTAAATTTAATCCCCCTTATCCTTTACTTAAGATTAATAAAGTTGATGATAATTATATCTATTATAAAATATATAAAGAAAATAATATTTCTAGTGAATTAAAGTGTTCTTTAGAAACTTTTCAGTGTATGGATAATTAATATTCATATACTTTTTTTAATTCTTTAGTAAGTATAGATAAGTTTTTAGTTATCAAGAAGTAAAAAACTATAAGAAATTTAACATTTTTTGCAACTTTTTTGCAATTTATGAAAAAAAATCGAGGTCTTTGTCTAATATATATATATAGAAGGGTTAAAATCCTAGGTCTTTAATCTTTCGGGCTTAACATTTGCAACAAGTAGAAAGGTCGTGATGAAAAAATGTTAAGTAAAGAAAAAGCTTATGAAGAAATGATATCTGCTAAGAAAAGAGGTGATGAAAATTTTATCTTTAAAATGCTTTATGATGTTATGTATCATCAAATAATGGTCGGTGATGATGGTATACCGCTTTTGGAAGCCATTATTGCTGTTTTTAGTAACAAACCTTTAGAACAAGTAAAAGGGAAAGTTAAACTTTTAACCAATGATTTACCGCAAAATAAAGTTTTAGATATGAATAGTAAAGCCGATATTGTTGCTAGTTACGATAACGGAAGATATATCATTGAAATGAACTCATCATCAATTATGATTGTTAGAAATAATTTCTATGCCTTTAAAGTAGCCAGCAGCGGTCTTAAAATGGGTAACAGTAGTTATGAAAAAGAATATAATACTTGTCTAATAAACTTTAACTCTAACGGTGGTAAGCAAAAGCGATTAAATGAAATGATTACCCTACGTTATGCGGATGGAAAAATATATGATGAAACCATTAAAATATTTTCTGTAGATATAGAAAAGGCCCTAAATCCGCGTTATAATTATGTCAATAGACAAGAAGAAATTATTGGTTGTGTGTGTAGAATAATGGCAACTAGTGATGCTCGGGTTATGTTGAAGGAGGCTTTAAAAATTATGAGTAAAGAAGAAGCTAATAGATTAGTAAAAAGAGCTAAAGAATTATCTAATAGTAGTGAAATGATTAAATTCTTCGATAATGAAAGGTTTTATGAGCTTGTTCGTAATACAGAATTTAAAGAAGCTCAAGAAAAAGCTCAAAAGAAAGCTCTGGAAAAGGGGCATAAGAAAGGGCTTAAAGAAGGACTTAAAGAAAATGCCATAACTAATGCTAAGAATGCAATAAGTCTTGGCTTAGATAATGATACTATTTCTAAAATAACTGGTCTTTCTTTGGAAACAATTAAATCTTTAAGATAAATTAGTCAATCTTTATAATAATCGCCATTAAAACTTTCTTTCATATAATAACATGAAAGGAGTTTTTTTATGTATTACAATTATAATTACCGAGGCTATCCAAATAACGATAATCGCTTTGTTTTCCCTTTTTTATTAGGGGGTTTAGCAGGAGGAGCCTTAGTAGGAGTCACTAGACCTAGACCTGTTTATGTAAATAGTTACCAACCATACCCAAGTTATCCATATTATCCATATTATCCCTATAATAATATGCCTCATGGTGCTTATTCTAATTCATATTATGGGTATTACTAAGTCTTTTTAGACCTAATCCTAAAATCATAAAACTTATTATCGTATGAGACCCACCATAACTTAAATAAGGAAGAGGAATCCCAATGACAGGTAAGAGACTTAGATTCATCCCAATATTTTCTACAACCGGGAATAAGATTAAATAAAAGACTAAAGTACTTAATGGGGTTTTAATGAGTAATAACTTTAAAAGAATAAGAAAATAACATAAGATAATTATAAAGAAATTATAATAGTTCTTAGAGACTAGATAAGCTAAAAAGAAATCATTATTAGCCTCCGGGAAATATAATAACTTACCAGACCCTATAGATATTAAAGCATTATTAACTTGCATACTACTTTGTTCTTTAAAAGAAGTTATTCTATCTAAACGATAATAAATACTAGTACTAAAGATATCAATAAATAAGTCTTTCTTATAGATATATAAATAGATTAAAGACATCAATATTACGAGTCCTATACTAAATAAAAGAATAATCTCTTTTTTCTTAAAGAATTTAGGTAAGAAGTATAAGAATATTATCCCATAGATAAGACAAGCCCCGGTATCTGGTTCAATGAATGTTAGAATACTAGGGATAAGATAAATACTTAAGAAGATTAACTTCCTCTTAAGACCTTTATTTACTAGATAATAAGTAATTAAGATAAGACTAAGTTTAGTTATTTCTGATGGTTGAATAGATATCTTATAGAGTTTTAACCATCCCCTAGAACCATTAGTATATGGATGAAATAAGACTACTATTAGTAAGATAATACTTAATAGATATAGAAAGATACTTAAGACTCTTAAGTGTTTTTCTTTTAATTTTAGAATAAAAGTAAAACTTATAAGTCCTAGGATAAACCAAATTAGTTGTTTAACTTTGTAACTATCTTTAAGATAATAGATACTTAAAAACTCTAAAATACCTATTGGGATTAGGATTAATAATTTCTTTTTCATATCTTTAAGTATAACCATATAATCAATAATTATACTAAGACATAAAATATTTTAGGAGGGTTTTTATGAATAATAAGTTACCTAAAGTATTTGTAAATAAAATTGATAAAGTCTTAAATGTTAATCAAGATTACACCAAAAGTACTAGTAGTATTAATCTAGAGACTATTTTAGATGATAAGAATAAATATTTATTTATGCATAAGTATTTAATTAGTTTAAATAATGGTAAGACTATTGAAGATAGTATCCTAAGTAAAAGAGGAGAAAACATTCTAACGATGAATAATGGTCTTATAAAGTTAAATAGTATCCAAAGTATAATGGAAATAAAAAAGTAGGGGAGTACCCTACAATAAATCATCAATGCATTTTTTTAGTTCTTTAGCATCTTTACCAAAGATAATTTTAAGTTGGTTATCTATTTCCACGATTCCTGTGGCTCCTAGAGAAGTAATCCCTTCTTTATTAACTTTGGAGACATCTTTTAAGATAACTTTAAATCTTGACATTCGGCATTCCGCATTAATAATGTTGTCTTTACCTCCTAAGTATTGAACTAACTTATTGACTTCTTTGGCAAAGTCTTTTTTATGAAATTTAATAACTACTAAAGCAATTATTAAAAGAACGGCAAAAATTACTGCATACTGTATAAACATATTAACATTTATATCCATTTTTCATTCACCCATTAGAATTATACTATACGAAACCAAAAATTAAAAGCCTATGGGTAGCAATAATAAAAATTAATCATAAATTATTAGTGAATATAAGAAAGGGGAATATATTATGTGTAATAAGAATAATCAAGATCCTAATTCGATTGCGGACATTCTAAAAGTGATTTTAGTTTTACAACAAAATGCGTGCCCTGATACTTGTCTTGATACTTGTGATAGACCAATGCTTGGTGGGGGAACTTCTTGTTTAGTATGTAATACCAGACCCGTAATGCTTTATACTAATCTTAGTAATGGGGTTGCTTGGAGTATGCCTACTACTAAAGATGTAACCGCGTCTTGTGGGACTACGGGGGTTACTTGCTCATCAGTCTTCCGTGTAGAAAAAGTAGAAAATAACTGTGCAACTTTTAGAGTTTTACAAGATAATCCTGATTCTACTAGTCTTTATCCTTATGTTGGTACTAATTCTTTCTTCACGATGAATTTAAGTTGTCTATGCTGTTTAAGATGTTTATCTGATACTTATGTAGAATGTGTTTAAAAAAAGACCGCAAGGTCTTTTAATATTGGTATAATCGGTATAAATTAATAGTAGGAGTTGTTCCTAGTCTTAGATTAATTCCACTAGTACCAAGTCCATCGGTTATATAAAGGTGAGTATTATTTAGAAGATACTCATCTTTTTTATACTTAGTAGCTCCCTTATAATTAACTAATCCCCCTAATAAAGGTAATCTAATCTCTCCTCCATGCGAATGTCCTGCTAAGACTAAATTATAATTATTATCTAAGATTTTATCTATCTTATCTGGTTCATGAATTAAGGCTATCTTATAAGTATCACTTTCTAAAGTATAATCTTCATCAATTCCTAAGAAAGTTATAATCTCTGAGGCATTGCTATAAAGAGAGGTCTCTTCATCATTAAGATAAGTAAACCCACTATTAGTCATCAGATCATTAAAGTCTTCTGCATCATTATCTCCCTTAATAGCCAGTTTCGTTTTCGCCTCAATGCTCCCCAAGTAGTAAGTAAGTTCGGATTTTACTTTTTCCGTATGATTAGTACTCGTATCAATTAAGTCTCCAGTAAAGACGACAACATCCGGTTTTAACTCATTTAGTCTCTTTACAATCATCTTTAGATTAATCTCTTTAATACTAGTCCCGTAATGTATATCACTTATTTGGGCAATCTTTAACCCATCAAAACTCTTGGGTAAATTACTATCTGTAAGACTATACTCTTTTACTTTAATAATAAAACTATTAAAATAAGCCATATAACTAAATAAGATTATTAAAAGAATAATAATTATTCTTAAGACTTTAAAATTCTTTTTCGGTTTATCTTTAAATACTTGTTCTTCCATAATACCTCCTATAGAGTAGTTAATATCATTAAGACAATACTTAATGTATTATGGAAAGAATGTAAGACCATAGTCGTATAGATATTATTAGTCTTCGTATAAGTAATTCCAAAAGATATGGCTAAAGCCCCGTAAGGAATGAAGTAGAGAAGTTCTAACGGACTACTAATCCCATTTAAGACATGGACCCCACTAAATAATAAAGCTGTAAAGATGATAAAAACTATATTACTCTTAAAAGCTTCTTTAAAATTACCTCTAAATGTTAATTCTTCGACAAAAGGAGCAAACAAGATAGTAGAAAATATCATATAAATAGGATATTCCATTAAACTTTCTCTAACACTAGTCTCATTACTAGCCAATCCCCCCGTAATACTAGTTATCACTAAGTTACTAATAGCCATAACCATTAATCCTATTAACCAGTATTTAAATCCTACTTTTAAATATTTCTTATAATTAGTATTAAAATCATCATAATCATTCTTAAGTCTCTTATAATTCATAAGAAGACAGACACTAACTAAAATTAACTCCATTATAAGAAATAAAATATTATTAACAATAAAATTCTTCTTAAGTAAGATATTCAAGAAGACTAATTGAAAACCAATCTGAATCACATAAAATAAAATAAGTCCTAGAATACCCTTTAAAAAAGGAAGACCATGTTTATTCATTGATATAGCCCTCACTCTTCAACCTAGATATAATCTTCTCCCTTGATTTTTCTCCTACTAATCTGGAAGAAGTTGATACTTCCTCTCCATCGACATAGAAAATAGTCGTTGGTGTTCCACTAATTCTTACAATCTTATTAAACTCGGTTTTCTCCTCATCACTTAAATTAGTAATATTAATATCATAGAACTTTAACTTATAATCTTCCCCAACTTCTTCTAAGATAGGTAAATAAGCCACACAATGACTACAACCCGTCTGGGTTACTACTAAGACAAACTTATCTTTATTATTGATTTTATCTTTTAAAGTAGCTAAATTAAGTTCTTCCACACTTTGATATGCTTTAGAATTTCTCTTTCCAATAATAACTATTAATGTACAGATTAGAACTACTAAAATGACGACTAAAACTCCGAGAATTATATTTTTTTTCTTTTGCATAATACCACTCCTTTTCTAATAATATCATATTTAAGTAATTTTTTTAAGAAAGTTCTTTTATTTTTTTAAAATTATTTATATAATCAAAGAGGAATAGGTTTATGTGAGGTAGTATGGAAGTAGTAGATGTTTTAAATACAAAAGTATTTGTAATAACTCCTGATGGGAGTACTTATAGAAAAGGGGATACCAATGAAGATATTATTCATCGTAAGCATTTATTAGATATCGCTAATATAATATATCCCAATAATTGTTTAGATTTAGAGATGAGAGATGATGATATTCCTCTCGACTTAGGTAATTTCTTAAGAATGCTTGGGAATATAGTAATCTTAAATAGTCCTTCCTTTTATAGTGATGGGACCAAATCAAAGTATTTAATAGTGCTTGCTCCTAATTATTGTAGTGAAATTCAAAGTATAGTCTTAAGACATTATTTAGAGTATTTTAAAGATTATAAGTTAGATTATTCCGAGAAAATGCCTTGTAGTTTTAATTATCTAGATAACGAAGGGTTTGATACTACTAATGATAATATAACTCCTTTAGATGCTTATGATAGAAAAGTATTAAAACTAACGAAAAAAAGTGCTAGTTAGCACTTTTCAGGCTGTTGACAAAGTCGATTTTTTAAATCGGCTTTGTCACAGCCTTTTATATTTCTCACACTAAAGTATAAAAAAGAGCATTTTTTAGGGATTAAGTACCTAATATTTGCTCTTTTTAGACAATTTAACCCACTTTGATTTATTAAAAAATCAATTTTTTTCAAAATAAGTAGTTTGTCAACAATCTGAAAAGTGCTAGTTAGCACTTTTTTCGACCTCTATTAGACCATAATTACCATCTCGTCTTTTATATAAGACACAAGTATTTTTAGTCTCACTATCTTTATAGATAAAGAAATCATGATTAACAAATTCCATCTCAAGAATAGCTTCATTAATATCCATAGGTTTAGATATATCCAAAGACTTCTTTTTAACTAGTTCAGGTAAAGTATCATCCGAAGCTTCAAAATCCTTAAAGATATCATTATATTCTTTAGCTTGTTTTTGTTTTAAAGAATTATATCTTTCTTTATTTCTTCTTATTTGTTTTTCTAATTTTTCTGTTATTAAATCAATGGCTGTATAAAGATCATCATCCATAACTTCCGCTCTTATCGTCGCTTTACTTTTTAGAATAGTAACTTCTATGACATCTTTATTTCCTCTTGTTTTAATAACAACATTGGAAGTAGTATTATCCCCATCTTGGAAGTATTTATCTAACTTACTTAGTTTCTTTTCAATATACTCCTTAATAGCAGGTGTAACACTTAAATTTTTTCCTCTTATATTTAATTTCATAAATATAACCTCCCTATGAATATATTATCATATTTATCTCTTCTTTTCTAGAGACTATGTCTATCTAATGTAAAGATATAATTAGATGTATATAATTCCTAGGATATTTATTTAGACAATAAAAAATAGTTTAAAATAACCTATATATGTGATAAAATTTAAGTATAAGTTAAAACTAGTATATAAGGATAACTTATTAGATAATTATTAAAGTGAGAGGATAAAATGCAAAAGAAATTAAGTAAAAAACAGATTACTTTGGTCTTAGTAGTAATTTGTTTAGTGGGGTTAATTGGTATTGGATTAAGTTATTCTTATTACTTAGCAAACATTAGTACCAGTAATGAAGAAAATAAGAATAGTAATATTACGACTACTACTATAACTAATGTGGTTATGGATATGCAAGGTAAAATATCTAGTAACGGGACTTATCCTGGACATAAGATGGTAAAAGAAGTAGTAGTAAGAGGAATAGGAGAAGAAAAAAGTCTACCAGCAAATGCATCTATAAAGATTACTCCAGATCTAGGAGATTTCTCATCTGATGTAACTTGGAAATTATATAAATCAGATAGTGTTATAACTTGTAGTTCAACTCTTCATAACGAAGGTAATATCTATGAAGAATCTACTTGTAATATACCAGCTAGTGCAACTCTAGAATTAGAAGGTACTTCTGGAACTAAATATAAAAATATTGTAGTAAGTCCTAATACCGAGACTAAATATTACTTAGTAGTAGAATATCTTAACAAGACTGATATTGATCAATCTAGTCAGATGGGTAAGTCATTTAGTATTGATATTGGTATAGGAGAGAAAACAACATCAATGAGTGATAAAATTACTGATTTAGCTAAAACGGATACTGTTAATTTAGCTACTGACGATCCAGATAATAATGTAAGGTATATAGGGAAAGATCCAAGTAATTATGTATATTTTAACTGTAGTGATTATAATAATCCCACCGCTGATACTTGTGAATTATGGCGTATTATTGGGGTATTCAATAATGTAACTAAGAGTGATGGTTCAAAAGAAAATCTGGTTAAGATTATAAGAGCTGATTTTTTAGGTAATTATTCTTGGGATTATAAAGATAAGGGGGGTAGGAACATCAACTACTGATTATGGTTCGAATGACTGGACTGATTCTCAGTTAATGATGATGTTAAATCCTACTAATTATTTAAAATCTGGCTATACTAATTCTAGTGATATAATCTCCTTAGGAAGTCAACAATTATATAGTAAAATGGGCTCATATTATAATGGTACCAAGGGATGTACACCCGTTGCGATTGAAAGTGGTGCCTCATTTAGTTGTACCGAAGTAGATTTCACTGCAACCGGCTTAAAAAATGATACAACCAGAAACGCTATTGAAGAAGTTGTATGGAATTTAGGCAGTACAAGTGATTATACTTCAGCAAGTAATGGTTTAGCAAGTCATTGGTATGGATATGAAAGAGGAACAACTGTATATACGGGAAGACCAACTACTTGGACTGGTAAAATTGGTTTAATGTATCCAAGTGATTACGGATATGCTACTAGTGGCGGAACAACTAAAGATAGAGCGGCTTGTCTAGCAAAAGAACTATATAATTGGAATTCATCAGATTTTAGTGATTGTAAAGGAAATGATTATTTATACAACTCAAGTCTTTATCAATGGACATTGGCGCCTTATTCGGCTTTTGCTAATCTTGTGTTCCGTGTGGATGTGGACGGCTATGCCGACAGCTCTTATGCTAGCAATTCTAATGCGGTTCGGCCTGCGCTTTTTCTAAAATCTAGTATCCTTGTTGATAAGGGAACCGGTTTTGAAAATGATCCATATCAATTGAAAATTAGTTAATATTATTAGTAAAGGATTTAGTATATGAAAGATAAGTTAAATAATAAGAATATAATAATTATTGTAATAGTGTTATTACTAATATTAGGCATAGGTTTTTCCTATGCTTGGTGGCGATATACAGTTATTCAAGATAAGACTAATGTAGGAGTAAGTAAGTGTTTTTCTTTAGAGCTTGCTAATCAAGCGAATGAAATAAACTTAACTAATATGCATCCAATTACAGATGAAGAAGGGCGTAAACTTACTCCTTATACTTTTACTTTAAAGAATACTTGTAGTGTATCGGCTAAGTATAGTCTTAATATGGAGATGTTAGAAGGTACTACTTTAAATAGTAATTATTTAGCAGTATTAGTTAATAATAAAGATATTAAGTTATTAAGTAGTTATAATACGGCTACAACCGTAGTAAAGGGTAGTACAGAGTCGAGAACTCTTGATACTGGTATTTTGGCTCCTAATGGTAGTAAGGATTATAGTATTTCTCTTTGGATGGATGAAAGTGTTACTTTAAGTGATGATGCCCAAAATAAAGTATTCAAATCTAAAGTAGTAGTAAATGCAGCTCCAACGAATATAAAAGCAGCTGATATTGCTATGGATAAGATTATAGCTTCGGTTGATACGACTGGTAAGTGTCCGACAATCAATAGTGATGGGACCGTTAATGTTACTAAAGAAGAGGCAACGGATGGGTATGTTTGTAGTGCCTCTGATACTTATGGAACTAGTTACTATTATAGAGGTAATGTTGCTAATAACTATGTTAAATTTGGAAAATGGGCAGATGACGCTCCTGATGTAGTATATGGTTATAGTGAAACATTAGCCGGATATAGAGAATATGATTCTATGGAAACTTGTCAAAAAGATTTAGACTATAATAAAAATTGTACAACAATTAATAGGGCAGGTAAGGATATGTATTGGCGTATTATTCGTATTAATGGCGATGGTACTGTTAGAGTAATCTATGATGGTACATCTGCTCATACCAATGGTCAAAGTAGTACGGATAGACAAATTGGCACTTCCGCATTCAACTTATATTGGAAAAAAGATAATGTTCAAGAAGCTACTAATTCGTATGTTTATGCTGACAATGCGGGTGTTGGTTACATGTATGGTAATCGTGATGCTATAGTAGAACCTACTGAGTATTATTCAACAATTAGCTTTAAGAATACGGATACTTATTATATTGCTAAAGAATATACGTTCGATGAAAGTACAAGAAAATTTACTCTAAAGAATCCGATTGCCGTATTAGGAAGTGCGATGACCTCAGATTATGTAGGTTATTATACTTTTGGCAATTCAAATGCTAGTTATTCTAGTGGTTGGGAATTAAAGAAAATATTTAGGGTAACAGCTGGTGATTCAAGTGCTTCCGTAAAATATGGTTATGTTCGGTATGGCACTTCCAGTAAAGAAGTAGCTCAGACTAATACAAATGACTCAACTATAAAAACTTATTTAGATAATTGGTATAAAACCAATATTTCCGGTACGGAAAATGAACAATACTTAGCCGATAATATTTTTTGTAATGATCGCAGCCTAAGCATCAGCGGTGGGCCAGGACAGGGACCGATTGCGATAACTAACAATTTTTATAGTGTTCGTCGTTTATCTTCAATTAAGCCTAGTTTGGGAGCTGGGACGGCCAAAACCTTTTATAACTTTTATGATTCACCATCACAAAGAAAATTTAATTTGAGATGTCCGCAGCAGAATGATGCTTTTACAGTTAGTGACACCAAAAATGGCAATGGAGCTTTAAGATATCATGTTGGACTAATAAATGCCACTGAAGTTGTACTAGCCGGCGGTGGGTTAGGAGCGGACGATAACGTAAATGGTTATTACCTATATTCAGGGTCTGGTTATTTGACCTTAACACCGCTCTTCTTTGACGGCGACTCCTCTGGCGTGATAGCCGTGTCTCCAAATGGAAATATCTTCCTTGACTACGGCGGCGGCGGGGTTCGACCTGTATTGAATCTCTCACTAGATGTCTTAAATAATGGTGATGGAAGTATGAATGATCCTTATAGACCATAAGGGAAAACTAGGAAGAAATACATTCCTAGTTTTAAAAATACTCATTTTATCTTTTAAGAAAAGAGCGAGTATGATATAATCTAGGAAGTGAGGTTCTTATGAAGAAGAAACATTTATATATATTATTATTCGTTTTAGGATTATTTGTATTCTTAAATCCCGTTATGGCTGCGACAACTACCACTACTATTGATAACCCTTGTGGGGAGAATGGTGTTAAACTAGCTCTTAGAATTGTGGGTTATGCTATTTTCGCTGTAAAAATAATTGTGCCCATAGTCTTAATTGTTTATGGTACCATTGATGTTTCCAAGGCAGTTATTAGTGGGGCTGATAGCTTACAGAAAAATTTAGTCCAATTTGCCAAAAGATGTATTGCGGCTATTCTAGTTTTTATGGCTCCTGGAATTATTAATGGAATATTTAATCTAATTATTGATGGTTATGAAGACTCTAAGAATAATGAATACCAAATGTGTTTTACTTGTCTATTTAATCCTAATGACTGTGAAGTCACAAGATACGGAGAATAATTATGTATTTAAGAATAATGGAAATCTTTTTATACTTTATTATAGCTAGTTTTCTTGGCTATACAATGGAAGTAATTAAATGTAGTATTAATACGAAAAAACTCGTTAATCGGGGTTTTTTGTTCGGACCAATATGTCCTATCTATGGGGTAGGGTTTGTCCTTATTACTTGGCTTCTATCTAAGTATCAAAATGATATCATTATTCTTTTTTTAATGGGAGCTTTAATTACCAGTACTGTTGAATATTACACTAGCTATGTCTTAGAACTTATCTTCCATAATCGTTGGTGGGATTATTCTTACCGAAAAGATAATATCAATGGGCGGATTTGTTTAAAAAATTCTATTCTCTTTGGAATTGGTTCCGTATTAATTATTCGTTTAATTAATCCTTTATTATTTCAATTTCGTACGCATTTTAGTGATAACTTTATTATGATAACGGGAACCATTATTCTTATTATCTTTGTTTTAGATATGATATTTTCTTGTATCATTGCTTATAATCTTCGTCATCGTATAATTATTGCCGAAGAATTAAAAAGTGAAAAACTAAGAATGATACCAGCTCTTTTAGAAAAGAAATATAAAGGTGAAATCGAAAACTTAAAGTTTGTAGGTAACCGTTTATTTAAAGCCTTCCCAGATATCTCTAAAAATAATCGAAAAGAACAAGAATTAATTACGAAGGTTAAAAAGCAAGAAAAAGAAATTAAAAAGTCTAAAAAAAGTAAAAATAAGAAAAAGTCCAGAAAATAATTTTGAAGTGAGACCTTAAGTCTTGCTTTTTTAAAACTCTGGTGTGAAACTTTTTTATCTAAAATGAGTAAAAAAGTTTCACACCAGAAAAAGGCTTAAAGATAATTGTTTACCTCAAGTAGAATTTCTTCAAGAAAAAGATTGCTAAAGGTGGAAAAATGCAAAAAATTACAAATTTTTGCATTTTTTTTGCAATTTATGAACAAAAATCGCCATCGACCGCCAATATATATATATAGGAGGTTAAAAATGAAAAGATTGATAACAAGACAAAGTGATGTTAATGATTGTGGTCCTGCGGTGATTTACAGTCTTGTAAAATACTATAAAGGTTATGTGTCTTTAGAAAGAATTAAATTAGATACCCATTTAGATAAAACTGGCATAAGCGCTTATGACATGGTTTTAGCTCTAAATAGTTATGGCTTTGATGCGAAGGGTTTAAAACTAACTATAGAAGACTTAAAAACTACTAAAGTACCTCTAATTCTTCATTGTACCTATAATAATTCTTATGGCCATTTTATTCTTTTACTAAAGACATCAAAGAAGAAAGTTACTATTATGAATCCATCTAGCGGGATCGAAAAAATCTCTTGGGAAGAGTTAAATACCATGTGGACAGGTATTGCTATTAAAGCTATTCCCCTAGGTAATATTATTCATCTAGGAAAAGAAAAGACCTTAAAAGACTTATTCTTAAGTACTTTTAGAGTCTATAAGAAAGAACTAATTACTATTATATTCTTAGGAATTATCTTATCCTTAATAAGCTTAATTCTTAGTTATTATCTAAAAGTAGTAGTTCATCTAAATAGTTTATATATCATAATAGTATTTATTATTCTAACTATCTTTAAAGCTATTATAAGTAGTATTTTCCAAAGTAAAGTAATATCTACTGATTGGCATCTATCATATGACTTTACTGTGAGTTTTATCAATCATTTGTTTTTACTTCCTATATCTAATTTAGAACTCATATCAATGGGGAGAATAAATAAGTATGTTAATGACTTAAATACTTTTAAAGAAGCCTTCTTAGAACTTATCTTAAGTATCTTTTTAGGACTCTTAGAGATAATATCTATCTTAAGTCTTATATTTATCATTAATAATACTCTAGGTCTCTTACTAATTATTATCTTAAGTATTTATTTAGTCCTTAAATTACTTAGTATTAAACTAAATAAGAAAGACTTAAAAAATACTATAATAGAAAGTAATTCTTATCAAGAAGTACTCCTAGAGACTATTAGAAAAGTTAAAATGATTAAAAGACTCTCTAAGAGTGATTATTTTCTAAAGAAATATAAAAGAAAGTTACTTAACTACTTAGATACTAATAAGACTTATTTACATTCTTTAAGTAAATATAAAGTAATAGAAGAATTTTTCTTAGATATCTTAAATATCCTAAGTATTAGTATTGCTCTAATACTAGTTAATAAGAATCTAATAGAGTTAGTAGACTTATTTACTTATCTTACTTTAAGTACAACTCTTGTAAATACATTTAAAGAATGTTTAAATAGTCTTCCAAGAATATCTTATCTTGAAGAAAATTATCTTCATTTAAGTGAATTTATGTCTTTAAAAGAAGAAGAGTCTAAAGGATTAACATTTACCGGGGGGAATATAAGTATCCAGAATGTAAGTTTTACTTATAATAGTCTTAACTATGTCCTAAAGAATCTAAATCAAGAAATAAAATCTGGAGAAAAAATTATTCTCACTGGTGAATCCGGTTCTGGGAAATCTAGTTTAGTTAAATTGCTCTTTGGATTTTATAAACCAACTACTGGAAATATCCTAATTAATGGGATAAACTTAAGTGATTATAACTTAAATAGTCTTCGGGAGTCGATTAGTTATGTTAGTCAAGATGAGTCTTTGTTTAGAGGTAGTATCTTAGAAAATATAACGCTAGGAAAAGATATACCAGTTAGTAAGTTAACTAAAGTCTTAAAAATATGTTACTTAGATAAACTTATAGATAAAGAAACTAATCACTTAGAGACTATTCTTCTTGAAGATGAAACTAATTTATCTGGAGGAGAAGTTATGCGTCTTATCTTAGCCAGAACCCTTCTAAAAGATAATAAAATCTTAATCTTAGATGAAGCTTTAAGTGGAGTAGAAGAATCTATGGAAAAGAATATTATTAAGAATATAAAATTAGAGTATCCCGATATAACTTTAATCTATATAACTCATCGTCATCTAAAAGACTTATTTGATAGAGAAATTAAATTAGATAATTAAAAGAAAGGAATATATATTATGCAATTAGAAACCCAAGAATTAATGATGATAAGAGGAGGATGGAAACCCACTTCTATTATGTTTATAGCTAGTTTAGGAGCTTTCTTAATAGGATTCTTTAATGGCTTATTTCAAACCTCTAATATCTGTAAGTAGGTATATATGAATTTAAGTTTAGAAGAACTAAAAACTTATCGGGGAGGTACTAAAACCTTCTTAGAAAGTTTAATAATTAATATAGAAAAATCAAAGAGACTAGGGCGTTACTGGGCTTTTAGACTACGTGTCTATATCTGTGGCGGTTTATGTTGTAAGTAGAAAGGAAATATTTAAATGATAATTAAAAATGATGAATTAATGATGATAAGAGGAGGTTCAAGTATTACGTTAGTAAGTTTTATTAACTCAATGGTAAGAGCTTTATCGACTTTTAAAGACTTAGGTAATACTTTAGGATCTACTCTAAAAAGATTTATTCAAGGGAGATTTTGTTAATGGCTCTTTTGCTTTCAATCTTTCGTATAATATTTAGATATAATTTATTTATTTAATGATAAGGACCTTTATTTGGTCCTTTTTTTGTGTTATACTCTAGATAATAGAGGTTTAGTTATGCGAAAAAAAAATGGCTTTATTGCTACAACTTTAATTTATTCTTTCTTGCTTTTATTTGCAACTTTAGTAATTGTTATTATTGGTAATTATACGTATTATCGTAGTACCATCAATGCTTATAATAAAGGGGTTAATGACTCTTTAAATAATCTCATTGATAGCAAGTATGTTACTTTAACTAATTTAGTTAATAATAGTGACTTTGAAAGCAGAGATTCTTGGAGTGGGATTGGCGCTAATGCTTATTATAGTGGCGAGGAAACTATGGGTAATGGCGTAATGTCATTAAAATTTAATGGTAAGAGTAATGCTTTAGTTCGCTCTAATTATTTTAATTGTGTATCTGGTCACTTTTATTATATAAGTTACCAAACCTTCACCAATGGTACGGTAGGTCCCATTGATACAGGAGTTGCTAATGCTAGTGGCTCTTCTTCGCCTGTAGGTGGTATCGATTGGGGTATTTTAGGTGGTTTTTTAGGTGGCATTACCGGTATTTTTTGTGCTATATTAGGTAATTGTCCTCAAAATCCTAGTAGTTATGTAAGCGATGTCGCTCCTGCCAGTGTTGCCAGTGGTAGCGAAGAGGGAAAAATGGGCTTATTCTATGACGATGATAATACCGTAGTTTACGAAAAAGTTAGTTTTACTTTCGTGAATAAAGACAGAAAAGGTTATATTGGGCAAGCTGCTAGAGACTCATCTACTTGTAATTTTGCCATTAATTATAATAACAATAATAATACGAAAATGATTGTTGATAATGTTGTAGTTACGGATGTTACCGAAATTATTAACAAAGGTAATGTTGATGGTACTAAGTATGGTAAGTTAATAATAATCTTTAATACACCCGCTACTTCCGGGAATATTCCTTATTTTAAAGATACTTATATCTATAATATGGATAATTTAAAGAATAACTTAAACTAAGAAAGAGAAAATAGGCTTAATTAGGCGAAAAATAGTTGAAACTCTTTCTTTTTTTGTGGTATAATTGGCTTGTTGATTGAAGGGAGGGATAATGATGACAAAAGTAGTGGTAAAAGATGGTAACGTTGATGGTGCACTTAAAAAGTGGAAAGTTAAAGTTGCTAAAAGTGGTGTCCCTTCAGAATTAAAAAAGAGAAAACATTATGAAAAACCAGGCGTAAAAAGAAGAGAAGCCAAAAAAGAAATGATTCGTAATGCTAGAAAACATCATAGAGATTAAGGAGTAGCGTATGTTAGAGAGTAAAATCCAAAGCGA
>CAKOOW010000016.1 GCA_934098445.1 uncultured Bacilli bacterium | reverse complement strand
TGTAAGAAGTATGTTAAGTAGCGCTAGTAAATTAGAAGTTACTATTAAAGAAGATAAAAAAGTTGAATTAACTAATCTTGGCTCTTTAGATACAAGTAAAGTAATTAAGTTATGGGCTTTTTCAGATCCTATCTATTTGGGAGAATTTACGCTTATTAGTGAGGGTGGAAAGTATTATATTGAAGGAATTGAAGAGGTTTTAAATTCTAAATATATTACTTCTGGTAATCATCAAATTCTAATTTTACAAGAAGATAAAGCTATTGGTTATTTTAATATTAGCTTAAATAGTGGGACTCTTCTATCTACCAAAGAAATGAGTAGTGAAGAGACTTCTAAAGATAATGAAACTCCTAATGAAGATAGTAGTTCAAAAGATAATAATGATAATAAAGATAATAAAGATAATAAAGATCAACCGACAAATAATACAGTAAATAAAGATAATAATAGTAATGACCATCAAGAAGAAACTGCGACAACTAAAGAGGTAGAAGTTTTAGAAGATATAAAATTTACTACGGAAGAAATAAAAGAAAAAAATATGTTAAAAGGTAAGAGGGAAACCGTTGAAGCTGGTGAAAAGGGTCAAAAGAAAATCACTTATAAGGTAACATATGATAAGAATAATAAAGAAATTAAAAGAGAAAAGATTTCGGAAGTAGTAGTTAAAGAAGCTAAAAATGCTAAGGTAAAAGTTGGTCTTAGTGATTATAATTTGAATGATAATCCTACTTATGGTATTGTGTCAGGACTAATTTGTGAAGACGCCGATGCTAGTAGTATGGGCTATCAAGAATGTGATGATACTAAGCCTCACCGATTTTATCAAGCAATTGAAGTTGGTAATAAACTAAACTTGATTTGCTTTGATGATAATAATATTTGTGATGATTATACTGAACTTCATTTTGAATTAAGTAGTTACCCTACAATTAGTAAATATCAAAGTATGTATACGGTAAATTATAATGGTAAGAAATACTTTTTAGATATGCGTTCTGGTAGAGATGGTAACGAACTAGATGAAGCTACTTGTACAAAACTAGGGCTTGTTTGCAATCGTTGGTAAAAATATATTAATAAATAAGAAGAATAGTGAAAATAATAAGGATGGTACTAAGCTATTATTCACTGTTTTTTCTTGCTATATAAAATTAGAGACTATCTTTTTAGAAATGAAAATTATTGATGAAAAAAAATTTGACAATTGGAATTATAATTGTAATTGTTATTGCTATTTGCAGTTTTATCTTTAGAGGTATTGATAAAAAAAGGGCAGACAATATTAGTTTTCTTATGGTGGAGAAGTGACGATAACACCTAGAAATTATACCTTTAAATTTAGAAATGGAAATTTTTTGCTTGTACATTAAGCTCTTATTGACATGGCATATGTTGACTTTTATGCCGTGGGCCAAAGGCGTGGCAGTTTTCAATTTTTTAAAAGAAGTTTATAAAGATTAGGAAAAAGAAAGATTTGGTGAAATAAGATGAAAAGAAGTGCTGGTGTCATTTTATGGAAAAAAGAGGGGACAAAATATTATGTTTTACTAACTCATTTTGGTGGCCCTTATTGGGATAAAAAAGATAAAGGAGCTTGGTCTATTCAAAAAGGAATAAGTGAACCGGGAGAAAAGGTTCTTGTGACAGCGAAAAGAGAAGTTGGTGAAGAAACAAATTTGCTTTTAGATAAACCGATTAACTACTTAGCAAGTAAAAAAGTATCTAATAATAAATTAGTTATTATGTTTGAAAGCTGTTTTGATGGGGATATTTCTAATTTTAAAAGTAATACTTTTGAGTTAGAATGGCCAATTAAATCAGGTAAGATCCAGGCTTTTCCCGAGATGGACAAAATTAAATGGTTTACTTTAGAAGAAGCTTTGGAATATATCAATTCAAGTCAGGTATTCTTTATAAAAAGATTAGCTGAGAAAATAACTTCGATGAAGGGGAATAATTAAAAAAGTAGTATAAGATAATAGAAAAGAATTAAAAGGAGTGTATTAAATGTATTTAGAAAAAATTAATGGACCAGAAGATATAAAAAAATTAAAGGTGGAGGAATTGCAGCCGTTAGCTGATGAAGTAAGAGCGGCAGTTATCAATCGAATTAGTAAGATTGGTGGTCATAAAGGACCTAATTTAGGCGTGGTCGAAATGACGGTGGCGCTTCATTATGTCTTTGATTCGCCAGAAGATAAAATTGTTTTTGATGTTTCTCATCAATGTTATCCGCATAAAATTTTAACTGGGCGTAAAGAAGCTTATCTTGATGATGATAAGTTTTATGAAGTAACTGGTTATACTAATCCTTTGGAGAGTAAACATGATTTCTTTAAAGTTGGTCATACTTCGACTAGTGTTTCTCTAGCTTTAGGACTAGCGGTGGCTAGAGATTTAAAAAAGACTAAAGAAAATATTATAGCTGTAATCGGAGATGGCTCTTTATCGGGAGGAGAAGCTTTAGAAGCTTTAGATTATGCGGGAGAGTATCCCAATAACTTGATTATTATTGTTAATGATAATGACCAAAGTATTGCGGAAAATCATGGCGGTCTTTATAAGAATTTAAGAGAACTTAGAATGATGAAGGGTGTTTCTAATAACAATTTCTTTAAGTCTTTGGGACTAGAATATCATTATTTAGATGATGGTCATGATATAGGAAAGTTAGTAGAATTATTTAATTCGGTGAAAGGTATTAATCATCCTGTTGTTTTACATATTCATACCATTAAGGGAAAAGGTTTAAAGTATGCTGAAGAAAATAGGGAAGCTTGGCATGCTGGTGGTCCTTTTAATGTTTTAGATGGAACTTTAATTAATCCAGTGCCTTTGGATAACACAGTTTTTAATAGTTTAAAAGAACTATTAGATACCAATCCCCAAGCCGTAGTTTTGAGTGCGGCAACTCCTAGTAGTATGGGATTTACTAAGGGTATTAGAGAAGAATATCAAAAAAGGGGTCAATTTATTGATGTGGGAATTGCTGAAGAAAATGCGGTTGGCATGATTAGTGGTATTGCTAAAAATGGGGGAACTCCGGTTTTTGGAACTTTTGCTCCTTTTTTGCAAAGAGTGTATGACCAAGTCAGTCACGATTTATGTTTAAATGACAATCCAGCGACTATTTTGGTTATTAAACCAGGGGTTTATGGTATGAATAGTGATACTCATATTGCTCTGTGTGATATTCAAGAATTTAGTCATATTCCTAATTTTACTTATTTGGCGCCAGCTACTGTCTTAGAATATAAAAAGTCTTTAGAGTTTGCTACTACGAAGAGTAATCATCCCGTTGGTATTAGAGTCCCAGCTTTCTGGTGTGAAGTTGAAAATGATGAAATTGAAAATATTTTAAAGAATAAAATTGTTAATAAGGGGGAAAAAGTTGCTATAATGGCAGTAGGACCTATGTTAAAGATGGCCTTAGCAGTGAGAAAAAATTTAAGAGAAGAGTTGAATAAAGATATCACAGTTATAAACGCTTTAAATGTTAGTGATTTAGATTATGATACTTTAGATAGCTTAAAGAAAGACCATCAAGTGATTATGACTTTGGAAGATGGGGAATTGCAAGGGGGATATGGCGTTAATGTCGCTAGTTATTTTGCTAATAGTGATATTAAAGTCCTTAATTATGGGATAACTAAAAGGTTCCATACTGACTTTAAGGCCGAAGAGTTATTGGCAGCTTGTGGAATGTCAATTCCTAAGTTAGTTAATGATGTTAAGAATTACTTATAAGTAGAAAAATACTGATAAGTAGTTCTTTTTTTAGCTTTACTTGGTAGGGAGTAGTTTTTTTATAAAGGGGGTTCCTAAGAAACAGGAATATAAATTTTTAAACTAAAAAAGACCTAGAAATGGTCTTTAAAGAGTAATTTCTTTTAATTTAAGTAGTTCAATGATAGCACTGCTTCTACTAGAAACGCCTAATTTTTGAATGACATTAGAAATATGATTACGAACGGTTTTTTCACTTATTCTTAAGATACTAGCTATTTCCTTAGTAGATTTAGTTTCTAATAGAAGGTTAAATATTTCTTTTTCTCTTTTAGTTAATAAACTCATATATACCACCTAATAGTATTCTATGAGTATTTATTAATTAGTAAACTCTTATTGAAATTTTACGGTTATATACTTTTTAGTATCAAACATACTTTGGACTTCTTTAATAATATTATTAGCGATCATTTTGTCATGTTTGGTACTAGAGATGACAATATTTATTTGATCTTTATTAATCTTGACAAAGGAATCATAAGAAAATTTTTCTTTTAATTTAGATTCTATATTTTCTTCTAGACCTTTATTTTCGTTAAGAGTCATTAATTCTTCATAGGCGTTATTCTTCTCCATAACAGTTTTTTCTTTATCAGTAATAGTGTTTTGAAGATTAGTTAATTTCGTTAGAAGTTCTTCATCAGCTGCTACTCTTAAAGCTACTAAAGATGTTTCTTCATTAACAGTAGATACTGTTTCTTTAGAATTATTTGTTTCATTAGTATTAGTATCACTATTATTATATTCTTCTAAGATATTAGAAGGCATACTGATATAATAAATACTTAAGACTAAGATAATACTAAATAGGGTAATAAACCATAGATTTTGTTTGTTCATATTGACCTCACTTAGTATATATTTATGACTTAATGATGAATTATATACTAGAAAAGAAAAAAACTTGAGTAAAAAACCCAAGTAATAAACTAATTGGTAGTCTGTATGGAATTCGAATCCATGAATGTTGCCTTGAGAGGGCAATGTGTTAAGCCACTTCACCAACAGACCATATATCGCATCGACTACTTAATGATATCATAAAGAGAGGGTTTAGGCAAGAAAAAGTTAGGAAAAAAAGTACCAAGAAGCGGTACTTTATAGCCATACATTATAAGTAATCATTAACATTGCTAGAATTAAACCAACAATCCAGAATAGTTTAACGATATCATTTTCTTCCCAACCTAATTTTTCAAAGTGATGATGAAGAGGAGCCATCTTAAATACTTTTTTATGGAATTTTCTTATAGCTATAATTTGAATAAGACTAGATAAGGTTTCAATAACGAAAACGCCCCCGACTACGGCTAAAGAAAGTTCGTGTCTGGTTAGAATAGCAATTGCTGCAAGAGAACCTCCTAAAGCAAGAGAACCTGTATCACCCATAAAAACTTTAGCTGGATGAGTATTAAAGACTAGAAAGCCTAGTAAAGCGCCAATTAGTACGAAACAGAAGATAGCAATCTCTTGGTAACCGGCAAGCCAAGTAGTGTTCCAAGTAATTAAACCATATGCGAGAAAGGCAATTGCTGATAAGCCACCAGCTAGACCATCTAAGCCATCGGTAATATTAACAGCATTAGAAGTTCCAACTAATAGGAAGAGGATAAACAAACCATAAGTCCATCCCATATAAATATATAAGTTAATAGCAGATATCCTAATCTCAGGAACTCCACCATTACGAATAAAGATATAGAAGAAGACTAGAGCTATACAAGTTTGCATAAGTAGTTTAAACATAATACTTAAACCCTTATTGTTCTTAAATACTATCTTTAATAAATCATCAGCAAGTCCTAGAAGAGCATAACTAATAAAGACAAATAAGACAATCAGTAAGTTGGAAGTCATTTCAATACTACCCCGGAACCATAAAAGTAAAAGACTAATAATAGTGGGAATAATGAATATTAAACCACCAATAGTAGGAGTACCATTCTTCTTTAAATGCCTTTCACCAAGAGTTAAGCTAACACTTTGACCAAAGTGTAATTTTCTTAAAAGGGGAATTAAAATAACCCCGGTTATTATCGATAAAACAAAGCCCAGCATTAAAGCCATTGCTGCTTTTGCTAATATTAACATATTTTCACATCCTTGAAATTATTATACTATATAAATTATTCAGCACAAGTTATAATTATAATTTATTTACATATTAAATGTCAATCGCCGAGCATTAATTTAACGGTGGAACCATCGGCAATATAATAGTCGGGTTCCGGGGATTGGTAGATTATTTTATTACCTTCTCCAGAATATTCGATTTTATAGTTTTTTAATATACTATTAGCTTCTTTTATAGTTTTTCCCATGACACTTGGAAGTATACTATATTTAGTATCTAGCCAGGTGTAAGTTTTGGGAATGGTTTCTTTACTCTTAGCCACATTATTTTTAGCAATATAGGACTGGAAGATAGCTTTAGCAATCGGAGCTGCTACTACACCTCCGTACTGGGTTACACCTTTGGGATTATCAATTGCTACATATAAGACAATTTCCGGGTCATCAGCTGGCAAGAAACCAATAAAAGAAAGAATATAGTTACCGACCATATAATGTCCGTTACTTACTTTTTGAGCAGTTCCCGTTTTGCCCCCGATGCGATAGTTTTCGATATAGGCATTGCGCCCTGAACCATGGGCCACGACATTTTCTAGAGCAAAACGGACAAGGGACGAGGTTTCGGCGGTGATAACTTGTCTAATGGGGTTTGGATTTACTTCACTTATAATTTCTTTTGTTTTGGCATTTTCTACCTTTTTTACAATATATGGTTGGTAAAGGGTTCCCCCATTAACGATAGCGGAGACACTTCTAACTTGTTGAAGGGGAGTAACCGAAACTCCTTGACCGAAAGCGGTCGTGGCAAGTTCAACATTACCAACTTTATCTAAATTAAATAAGATGCCAGTGGCTTCGCCAGTTAGATCAATGCCAGTTTTCTTTCCAAAACCTAAATTATTTATGTACGCAAATAATTTTTCTTTGCCGAGGCGGAATCCTAAATTAACAAAACCAGGGTTACAAGAGTTTTCCACGACATTTAAGAAGGTTTGGGCTCCATGACCGCCGGCTTTCCAACAATGGATGGTGGCTCCATCGACATTAATACTTCCCGAGTCATAAAAAGTATCGGTAAATAGATTAACTACGCCTTCATTAATAGCAGCGGCTAAAGTCGTAATTTTCATCGTGGAACCAGGTTCATAAGTCATCCAGATAGGAAGGTTACGACTTAAGACTTCTTGGGTATAAGTTTGATAATCATTGGGATTATAACTTGGTCTTGAAGACATAGCTAAAATCTCTCCGGTCTTGGGATTCATCGCAATAGCCAGGGCATGCTCAGGATTATACTTAAGAACCGCATTATCTAGCTCTCTTTCTATGGCTTGTTGTAAGTCTAAATCAATGGTCAAATAGATATTATTACCACTTACTGGTTCGGTATATTCCTCGGCTTTGGCTAATCTATTGCCTTTGGCATCACTATAATACTTAATAGAGCCTTTAGTACCGGTTAGTTCTTCATCATACTTTAGTTCTAATCCCGATAGACCTTGAGAATCAATACCTACATATCCTAAGACATGACTTAATAGTTCATTATAGGGGTAATATCTTTTAGCTTCTTTTAGTAAATAAACCCCATCATAGTTATAACTATTGATTTGATCGGCTACTTCAAAAGATAGTTGGCGACCTTCGGGATGGACTCTTTCAATAGAGGTTTTCTTACTGACATGTTTATACATTTCTTCATAAGAAACATTTAAAATTTCACTTAAAGTTTTAGCTACAGTCTCTTTATCTTTTATTTGATTGGGGACTAAGTATAGAGAAGTAGTAGTAATATTACTAGCTAAGACTTTACCATTTCGATCTAAAATTAATCCACGATCAGGAGTGATTGGTAAATTGCGTTGCCATAAGTCATTGGCTAGGCTATTTAGTTTTTGATACTGGAAGACTTGGATATAAAAGACCTTAAGAATTACGGCTACTAAGAGAAGCGTTATAAATAAAACAACTAAACGTATTCTAAAATGTTTATCTTGATAGAACATTAAATCACCCTAATTAATCATATTACTTAGGGATGATAAAATTCTTAAGATTATTAAATATGATTGACTTTGGGAAAATACCGTGCTAGAGTAATAACCAATTTGGGGGAAATATGGAACTTATTAGTATAATAATACCAGTTTATAAGAATATTGATAATCTAAAGAGATGTTTGGACTCGGCATTAAATCAGAAGTATCCTAATACAGAGATTATCTTAGTTAGTGATGGGGCACCAAGAGATGTTTATTATATATTAAATGATTATTATGAAAGGTATACTTCGATGATTAGACTTCTTGATTTACCCCATCAAGGAGTTATGCAAGCTAGACTTAAAGGATTAGAGGCTGCCCTGGGATCTTATATAATATTCTTAGATAGTGATGATTATCTTAATAAGATTTATCTTTATGAATTAATGTATACGAAGAAATATACGGATAGTAATGTTATTCTAGCGAAGATGGATTATCTAAAGAATAGATTAGTTACGGAATCTAGTGCAGTATTTCCAAAAGAATTTAGAATTAGTGAAGATAAGAGAAATCTTCTAAAGATTGATAGTAGTATAAATGGTAAACTTTTTAAGAAGAGGAGTATTAAATTACCGGATTATCATTTAAAGGCTAATGAGACAAAGGCTTATCTTTATTATTATTTAACTAAAGAAGATAAGATTGGTTTTAGTGATTTTAGTAAGTATTATGTTAAGGATGGGAAGAATACTTTAAGAAATAGTTATTTAGAAGATAGTTTAGGATATGTTGAGAATGTTATTAGACCTTTAGATATTATGTATAATTTATATAAGAGTGGAAAACTTTTAGATAAGTATTGTGAAGAAATAGAGGCTTTATTTATTAGGGATATCTTTTTCGAAATTGAAAGGGTTAAGAGAAATGTTCATACGGAAGATACTAAAGTAAGATTGATTAATATTTTACTTAAGTACTTGAATTTTCATTTTCCTAATTGGCGTCGTAATAGATACTTAAAGAAAAATTTTATTGATTTTAATAAGGGTAGTTTCTTTAAGTTAAATAAGATTTCTTTAGAGATGAAACATTTTAAGACAAGTGGAGTTCTAGATAGTAGTGAAGCTATTAGAAGTTTTAAAAGAGTTTTAAAGTAAGGGGTAAATCTAAGGAAAATGTTTAGTATAGATTTAGTTCTATACTTTTTTGGGGACTTTTAGTATAATTAAGATTAGAGGATATGTTATGAAAAAGAAAATCTTAATTATCTATGCTTCTTATGGTAATGGTCATAAGGCGATAGGTAAATATATTGAAAAATATTTCTTGAGTGAAAATGAAAATTTGGAGATTAAGTGTGTTGATTTAATGGATTATGCGATGCCTTTAATTGGGAAGGTTTCTCAGAAAGTTAATTCTTTCTTTATGTTAAAGACACCTATAATTCATGATATGTTTTATAAGAGTAGTAATACGGTAATAGGAGGTTATTTAGCGGATTATATTTCGACAACCATTTTTAAGAATAAGAAAGTACGTAATCTTTTAAAAGAGTTTAATCCAGATTTAACCATTGCTACTCATTTCTTTGGTAGTAGTTTAATTAGTCATTATAATAAGAAAGGATTTATTCATTCGAAGTTAGTAACGGTGGTGACTGATTATGAGTCTTGTGAATTATGGTTAAATGACTATAAATGCGATGATTATTTGATTGTAGGGGATAAGAGTGAAGTGCCATTCTTAGTTAAAAGAGGAATTGATAAAAAGAAAATTAAACCTTTAGGGATTCCTATAGCACCTTATGTAAGAGAAGATTTTAATACTAAGACTTTCTTAAAGAAATTAGGAATTAAGGGTAATCGATTAGTTTGTGTTTTCTTCGGAGGTGGGGGTAATGGGTCGACGGCTTCTATCCCTTATATTAAGAGACTGATGAAGAATAACCTAGACCTTGATATCATTTTTATTGCGGGTAATAATAAGAAAAGTAAAGAATTTGTAGATAGTTATATTAGGGAACATCACATTACTAATGTTCATACTTTAGGGTTTGTTACTAATGTACCAGAACTTTTACAAGCTTGTGATTTTGTTATATCAAAACCAGGAGGAGCTCAATCGACGGAGTGTTTATATTTTCATAAACCGATTATGATGATTAATGCAAGTGGCGGCCAAGAGATTGCTAATTATAAATTTTTTACGAAGAATGGATATGGATTACGTTTTCGAACCTCGTTTGGGTTAGCTAGAGAGGTTAAAAATATTGTTAATAATCCGAAAATTTTAGAGAAGATGGCTTCTTCCATGGCTAAAGGGGATAATCATGATGCGATGAAGAAACTTTATTTACTATGTGAAGATTTATTAGAAAAAGAATAAGAGGAAGATTAAGATGGATGAGTCAAAGAAATATATAAATATACTAAAGATTTTAAGCTTAGATATGATTGATGCTTGTAAAAATGGGTATCCGGGGATTAGTTTGGGAGCTAGTAGTATCATTTATACCTTGTTTACTAAAGAACTTAATATTATGCCTTCCGTACCAGATTGGTTAAATCGTGATCGCTTAGTTTTAAGTGCTGCTCATGCTGCGGGGTTAGTGTATGCTAATATGTATATGGCGGGATATGACTTAACTTTAGAAGATTTAAAAGATTTTGGTAAGTTTAATAGTAAGAGTCCTCTTCTTAGTAATATGGTAAAGACTAAGGGTATAGATTTTACGACGGGACCAGCTGGTTATGGTTTTAGTGGCGCTGTTGGTATGGCTATGGGGGAAAAGTATTATCAAAGTCTTTTAAGTAAATATGTAAAAAATCAAAAACTAATTAATCATTATATTTATTGTCTAGTAAGTGATGGGGATATTGAGTCGGGTATTTTGATGGAAGCGGCTTCTTTAGCAGGATTATATAATCTGGGAAATTTAATTGTCTTATATGATTCTAATGGAATGACGATGGATAATTCTTTAGATAAATCAAGTACTGATGATATTTTGAAGAAGTTTTCTTCTTTAGGATGGCAGACTGATTATGTATCTGAAGGTTCATCGGTAGATAAGATTGATAAAGCTATTAAAAGAGCAAAGAGAGTCTTAAATAAGCCAAGTTTCATTGAGATAAAGACAGTTATTGGGAAAGATTCATTTAATCAAAATACTAATATAGTCCATGATCATGCTTTAACGAAAGATGATTTAGAAAATATTAAGAGAAAGTATGGTTTTAGTACGGAGAAGTTTAATGTTGATGAGAAAATCTTAGAGAAGTATCGAAAAGATATAAATAAAAGAGTAAGTAAATCTTATCAGTTATGGAGTGAGTATCATGAGGCAATGGCTAAGTATCCTAATGAAGAGATTAAAAAGTTAGTAGCATTTGCGGATAGTAAGGATATTTCTTATAGTCTTAATGGAGATGCTTTTAAGATTCAAAATTCTTATCAAGAAGAAATGACCGAGTCTAATAATAAGATTATGAATATTATTGCTGATAAGATACCTTACTTTTTAGGGGGCGCTAGTGATATGGCTAGTAGTTGCCGAGTTAATCTTAATAAAGAGGCTTATTTTACAGCAAAAAATTATTTAGGACGTAATATTTCTTTTGGAGTTAGAGAAGGAGCGATGAGTGGTATTTTAAGTGGTATGGCTACTTATGGTTTTAGAACTTTTGGAGCTACTTATTTAAGATATGCTTATTCCGAATTAGATGGTATTAAGATGAGTGGCTTAATGGGACTTCCAGTTACGTATATTTTTACTCATGATGGTTTTAATGAGTCAAGAAATGGTGAGGTTCAGTCAAGCTTTGAAGTCTTAAATATTTTAAGAAGTATTCCCGGAATTACGGTTTATCGTCCAAGTGATATTAATGAGATTATTGGTTCTTGGAGTAGTATTTTAGAATTAAAACAACCGGCTTGTTTAGTATTAAGTAATGAGATAACTCATATCTTAAAGGGGACAAAGGCTAGTGAGGTTAAAAAGGGAGCTTATATTATTAGAGAAGCTAAAAAACTATCAGGAACTATTATTAGTAGTGGTTTTGATATAACGTTATCTTTAGTAGTAGCTGAAGAACTTTCTGGGGAGGGTATTGATTTAAGAGTAGTATCTGTACCTTGTAAAACTTTCTTCGATAAGATGAGTCGGGAAGAAAAAAATAAATTACTTACCGGGGAAGTTATTGTTATTGAGGCTAGTAGTAAAGATGTTTGGTGTCGTTATACGAAGTATGAAAATATTATTGGTCTTGATGAGGTTATGCCAAGTGGCAGTAGCAGTGATGCTAGTAAGGCTTTAGGGTTCGATAAAGAAACAATTAAGAAGAAGATAAAAGAGTTATTAAAGAAATAAAAATTCTTATAAGCGGTGTGTAAATTTAAAAAAGTTTACATACTTTTTTTGATTATAAAATCAAATGATGATAGTTCTAAAAAGACTATATATAAATAATGAAAATAATCTATTTGACTAGTATATCTTATGGATATAGATTATAAATTAAACGCGAAAAAATTGCAAGAAATATACGGAATTTCCTAGTAAATATTAAGAAACTGTGATATATTGATATCGAGGTTTGTTATGATAAAAAGTGTTTATGAAAAGTATAAAGAAATCATTAATTATTTGATATTTGGAGTCTTAACGACGGTGATAAGTTTGCTTGTTTATTATGGTCTTACCTTTACAATAATTAATCCGGATGATGCTTTAATGCTTCAAGTCGCTAATGTTATTTCTTGGATTGCAGGAGTCTTATTTGCTTATTTTACTAATAGAAAATATGTTTTTGAATCTAAAAATACTAATAAGATAAAAGAATTTACTTCATTTGTTGGAGCTAGGGTTACTACTTTACTATTAGATATGGCTATTATGGGACTTGGAGTTACTATTTTGCATGGCAATGATAAGATTATGAAGCTTATTAGTCAAATCTTAGTAATTGTTGGCAACTATGTATTAAGTAAGGTATTTGTCTTTAGAAAGAAGGAAAATTAATGAAAGTTTTGGTAACAGGATGTTGTGGTTATATTGGCAGTCATACTTGTGTTGAATTAATAAAAGCTGGTTATGAGGTAGTCGGTTTAGATAATTTTTCTAATAGTAAGAAAGATGTTTTAGATAGAATCTTTATGATTACCAATGAAGAGATAACATTCTATGAAGGGGATATGCAAAATATCGAGATTTTAAGAAGAATTTTTAGTGAAAATAAGATTACGAGTGTTATTGATTTTGCGGCCTACAAGGCGGTTGGGGAGTCAGTTAGTAAACCTATTGAGTATTATATGAACAATGTTTCTTCAGTATTAAATTTACTTAAAGCTATGAAAGAGTATGATGTCAAAAATTTGGTTTTCTCTTCATCAGCAACTGTATATGGGGATCCCGAGGTTGTTCCTATTACGGAAGATTGTAAGACGGGAGGGACTACTAATCCTTATGGGACTAGTAAGTTGTTTGTAGAACAAATTCTTAAAGATACTTATAAGGCGGATAAGACTAATGATTTCTGTATTTTAAGATATTTTAATCCTATTGGGGCTCATGATTCGGGGTTATTAGGAGAAAATCCTAACGGGATTCCGGCTAATCTAATGCCTTATATTTGCCGGGTAGCTAGTAAAAAGTTAGACCATTTAAGCATTTATGGTGATGATTATGATACTTTAGATGGGACGGGGGTTCGTGATTATATTCATGTTATGGATTTAGCTCGTGGTCACGTTTTAGCTCTAAAGAAATTAGAAAAAGAACGTAGTGGTTTGTTTATCTATAATCTTGGAATGGGTAAAGGCGTAAGTGTTTTAGAGATGGTGGAAACTTTTAAAAGAGTAAATAAGGTTGATGTTCCTTATAAGATTGTATCGCGTAGACCGGGAGATATTGCCACATGTTATAGTGATCCTACTAAAGCTCGTGAAGAGTTAGGGTTTACTTGTGAAAAGACTTTAGAAGATATGGTTCGTAGTGCTTGGAATTATGAACATAAGAATATATAAAAAGAAGGAATAAAAGGTAATTATGAATAATAAGAAAATTGGTTTGGCAGTGGAAGATAGAATTCATTTTTTAGGATTGGATATTGATAAATTTGCTGAGAAGTTATGTATGAAACCGAAAGAATTTAAGGCTTATTTACGAGGAAATAAAGATTTTCCCTTAGAGTTAATTAGTTTAATAGCTCTTAATTTAGATACAACAGTTGAAGAGTTAATGTTTAGTAAAAATAACAAGTTAATGTATAGAAGCTACTTAGAGAATAGAGCTAGAAGAAGAAAACTTCATAAAGTGGGCGATATAGTAGGAATTGTTGGGGCTATTTTGATTTGTATTTGCTTATGTATTATGGATGTAACTTTAGCAGTTAATAACATTACTTCGACTTCTTGGTTAATTATTTTCTCTATAATAATTATTATGTTTTTGATTATTGATATCGTTAATATTGTGCAAAGTAAATTCTAGATACTAGAAGAAAGAGAGAAGTTATGGAAAAGAAATTAATTTCAATAGTGGTGCCTTGTTATAATGAAGAGGAGGCCATTCCTTTATATTATGAGGCAATGACTAAGCAGATGGCAAAGATGGATTATGTCCTTTTTGAAATCATCTTTGTAAATGATGGGTCAAAAGATAAAAGTTTAGCAATAATGCGTGATTTAGCTAAGAAAGATAAGAGAATTCGTTATGTATCTTTTTCGAGAAATTTTGGTAAAGAAGCGGGTATGTATGCGGGATTAGAGGCTGCTAAGGGTGATTTTGTAACAACGATGGATGTAGATTTACAAGATCCCCCAGAGCTTTTAGAAAAAATGTACAAAGGAATTACCGAAGAAGGTTATGATTGTGTAGCTACGAAATCGACTTCTAGAAATGGGTACTCGCCTTTAAGAAAATTATTTACAAAATGGTTTTATGATATTATTGGGCATATCTCAAAAACTGAAATGGTAGCGGGGGCTCGTGATTATCGTTTGATGACTAGACAGATGGTTGATGCTATTTTATCTTTAAAGGAATATAATCGTTATTCTAAAGGGTTGTTTTCTTTTGTGGGTTTTGATACTAAATGGATTGAATTTGAAAATCAAGAGAGAAGTGCGGGAACTACCAAGTGGAATTTTTGGAAATTATTTTCTTATGCAGTAGATGGTATCGTTGGCTTCTCGACAGAACCTTTATTATTTGCAGCTTTTATTGGCTTAATTTTTTGTTTAATTGCTTTTGTGATGATAATCATCATCATCATCAGGACTATTATTTGGTCAGATCCGGTGGCTGGTTGGCCAAGTTTAGCTTGTATTATCTTCTTTGTTGGGGGTATTAATCTTTTCTGTACGGGTATTATTGGGGAGTATTTAGCTAAAACTTATTTAGAGACTAAGAAGCGTCCTATTTATATTGTTAAAGAAACGGAAAAGACTAGAGAGGATAAATAGTTATGGGGATTATTGTTTGTATTTTACTAGGGTTATTTATGGCTTTGGAGCCTATAACTGATAATGATTATTTTTGGCATATTGTGGTTGGTAAATGGATAAATAATAATCATATGATTCCTAATACAGAACTTTTTTCGTGGGTAAGTGGTAAAGCTTGGGTTGCTCATGAATGGTTAAATGAACTTATTATGTATAAAGCTGGTCACTTGGGCTGTCTTCTTGTTATGTTAGGAATCTTTCTTCTTCTTTACATTTTAATGGCTAAGATGTTGAGGGTTAAATTTAAAAAACTTTTGGATTTTAAATTATGTTATTTTCTTTTGATGACGGTGTTTTTTAAAGTGACGGGGCCTCGTCCTTATATTGTTAGTTTAGTCTTTTTAGCTTATCTGGTTTATGTTTTATTTAGTTATTTAGATGATGAGACTTGGGCTAAGAAGTTAATTTATACGTTACCTATCTTACAAATTTTATGGGTTAATTTTCATGGGGGTTCTAGTAGTTTAATTTATTTATTTATTATTGGTGTTTTTATGTGTGATATCTTTGTTAAGGTATTTAAGTTTAAACCTAATAGATGGAATACTTTTAAGTTAGATAAGAAAAAGATTAAGACTTTAGGGATTGTTTTAGTCTTAACGATTATAGCTTCTTGCTTAAATCCGTTTGGTCCAAAGATGTTATTGTATCCTTTTACTAATATGTTAGATGATTCGATGACTAGTTATATCTTGGAATGGAATAGTCCTAGTTTCCATAATTTCTTAGGACTTTATATCTTTATTATAATAGCATTTCCTTTATTTAATATGATTTTAGGGAAGAAGGATATGAAATTACATGAGATAGGGTTTCAATTAATGTTTTTATTTATGGCTTTAAAGAGTCAGAGATTTATTGGAATGTATGGGATTTATTCTTGCTGGAATGTGGGTAAGTATTTCTTTGTGACAGATGATATTTATGCAGCATTAGAAAATCCTTTTAAAAGAATAGAGAAACCTATTTATTACTTATCTTGTTGTATTTTGGTAGTAGGAACTATCTTTGTAGGGTATAAACAAGTGAAGAGTTTAAGAAATACTGGTCTTATAGATAATGATGGTTTTTATAGTGATAAGGCAGTGGAAAAGTTAGTTTCTTTAGAACCGAAGAGATTATATAATGATTATTCACAAGGAGGGTATTTATTATATAAGTTAGATAGTTTAAATGCCTTAGATAAGGTGAAGGTATTTAGCTATGGATTAGGTGATGTCTTTAGTAAGGATTTATTACCAGATACGGTTAATCTTCAAGATTTATATGAAGATCCTAAAGAGATTTTAGATAAGTATAATTTTGATTATTTAATTACGACGGTTAATCATACTCTACATTATTATTTAGAAGCTAGTTCTGATTATGAACTTATCTATAGTGATGAGATGTGTTATATCTTTAAGAAATTAGAGGCTTAAAAGCTTCTTTTTCTTATTCTTTAGGGGTTGCTAAAGAAAATATCCTGTGTTAGGATAAATTTATGTGAATTTTGAATCTTTAGAAAAGAGTGGTTTGATGGAAAAGTTAAATGTTTATATAAATAAAAAGGCAGAAGAGAGAGTTCTAAATAATCATCCTTGGATATTTCAAAGTGATATTACGAAGAGGGATGATGACATTAAAAATGGAGATATTGTAGTCGTTAGAAATAGTAAAGATAAGTTTTTGGGAAGTGCTTTTTATAATGATAATTCCAAAATTACTTTACGTTTGATTAGTAGGAATGCTAATGATACATTCGATTATGATTTCTTTAAGAGAAGAATTAAGTATGCTCTTAGTTACCGAATGAAAGTAATGCCTAATGATTTAAATGCTTTTAGAATTGTATATGGGGAAGCTGATTTTTTACCAGGATTAACGGTAGATAAGTTTAATGATTGTTTAGTAGTTCAGATATTATCTTTAGGAATAGATGTAAGAAAAGATATGATTCTAAAGGCTTTATATGAAGTAGTGAGTGAGTATTTTCCGGTAAGGGGAATCTATTTAAGATGTGATGTTAACTTAAGAGAAAAAGAAGGATTAGAAGAGTTTGTTGGTTGGTATGAAGGAGTACCGGTTTTAAGTCAAGAAACAACAACAAAGATAGTTGAAAATGGTCTTAAATATATAGTAGATTTTAAAGAAGGACAGAAGACAGGGTTCTTTTTAGACCAAAAATATAACCGTTTATTAGTAAGAAACTTAGCAAAAGATATGACGGTTTTAGATTGTTGTACGCATACGGGCTCTTTTGCAATGAATGCGGCTTTAGGGGGAGCTAAAAAAGTAGTAGCGTTAGATATTTCTCAAAAAGCTATCGAAGATGCGAAGAAGAATTTTGCTTTAAATAACTTAGAGATTGAGACTTGTTGTGCTGATCTATTTGATTATTTACGCAATTTAGTTGATAGTAAGAATAAAGAATATGATTTAATTATCTTAGATCCTCCGGCTTTTACTAAATCTAAGAGTACGGTTAAAAGCGCTTTAAGAGGTTATCAAGAAATAAATTATTTAGCAATGAAAGCTTTGCCAAGAGGAGGATATTTGGTAACGGCATCTTGCTCGCATTATGCTAGCGAAGAAGATTTTACGGCTGCTATCTTTGCTGCTTCTTTAAAAGCCGGAGTTAATCTAAGAGTAGTTAAGAAAGCTTATGCGGCTTATGATCATCCAGAACTTATGGGAGTTGATGAGACTAAATATTTAAAATTCTTTATTTTCCAGGTAGTGTAAGGGGATTATATGATTGATTCAGAAGAAATAAGAAAAAAGTATGGGGATTATTTATATTACCGAGCTATGTCAATTCCGGATTGGTATATTAAAAGAACGGGAATAGAAGTCGATAGTAATGGTTTTAAACAAGTTGATTTTAATGTTGATATTTTTTATAGTGGAGAATTCAAGGTATCTTTTATCATTGATAATAATGGAAAAATTGCTTCTAAAAGTTGTAATTGTACTGATTTTGTTCAGGATAAGATATGTAGTCATATTTTAGCTTGTGTGTTAAAGAAAAAAAATGACTTTTTTACCAAGGAAGAGATATCTTTTCAGAAGTCGAAGAATATCCTTGAGTGTTTTGTAACTAAAGAAACTACTGCCGCAGCCAAAGAAGAGTTAGGACTTGATATTGATATTATCTATGAAGATGGTAATTACATTGTGAAATTAAAAATTGGGGTAGGAATTAAATATACGATTAAAACTAGAGATAAGTTTAATGCCTTTAGAAGATGTTATCTTAGTGATGATGAGTTAGAGCTTGGGAAAAAGTTAACTTATAGTAGAGCTAAGTATTATTTTAATGAAGATGATACCAAGATAATAGAGTTTCTTTTTAACTATTCAAGATTTAGCATTGGTAATTATGAGGTTAGAGATGAGCCATTAAAACTAAATAATCGGGAATTTAATGAGTTATTAAGACTCTTAGAAAATAGAACCTTTACTTTAGCGGGGAACACTATTAAGAATATTGTTAAAGGAATGCCAACGGATTACAGATTAGATTATGAAGATGATAAATATAAGTTCTTTATTGATAATTATGATCAGTATTTAGTGGTTGATAATGATGCGAGATTTGTAATTTATGATAATAAGTTATATCTTTTAGATATTGAAGATAGTAAGATTCTTTGTGAACTTTATGATAATGGGGTTAACAGTGTTGTTTTTGCTAAAGAAAATTTAGAGTTATTTAAGAAGGGGTTACTTCGTAAGACTATTAATAACATTGTGGTTGATGATAATATTCAAGAGATTAAAGTATCTAAGGAAAAGAAGATTAGTATCTATTTTGATTTAGCTGAAGATAGGGTGAGAGCTAATGTTAAGTTAAAGTATGGGAATAGTGAGTTTGATTATTTTGATAAAGTAGATGATATCATAAGAGATGATGATTTTGAAAATAAGGCTATTTCAGATTTAACGGCGTATGGTTTTGTTCTATCTAAGAATTGTTTTGAAATTGTAGATATGGATAGTGCTTATAATTTTTTGGATAATGGTTTAGAGTATTTTGCTAATAATTATACGATTTTTACGACGGAGAAAATAAAGAAATTAAATATCTATAAGGATGTTAAAGTTAAGTCTAATTTTTCTATTGGGAAAGATAATATTTTAGCGTATGATTTTCAGATTGATAAGGTTAATGAAGATGAAGTTAATTCAATGCTTTTAGCTATTAAGAGTAAGAAGAAGTATTATCGTTTAAAGAGTGGGGATGTTATTTCTCTTTTACAGAGTAAAGAACTTGAAGATTTTTCAGCTTTAACGGAGGATTTAGGGCTTGGAGATAATTTAAAAGAGAAGAGAATAAGTATTCCTAAATATAGGGCTTTCTTTATAGATAGTTTAAAGAATAATAGATATCAAGAGATAAGTACTAATGCTAGTTTTGATGAGTTTATTAAGAATTTTAAGACTTATAAAAATGCTAAAGTAAAGTTTAGTCAGGAAGAAGATAAATTGTTAAGAGATTATCAAAAAGATGGGGTTAAGTGGTTATATACTATTTATAAGTGTGATTTAGGAGGGATTCTAGCTGATGAAATGGGATTAGGGAAAACCTTACAAGCTATTATCTTCTTAAGAAAAGTAATTGACTTAAAACCAGATGCTAAGATTTTAATTGTCTCCCCAACTTCTTTAGTTTATAACTGGGAGAAAGAGTTTTCGAAATTTGCTCCGGAACTTAAATATATTGTGATGGCTGATAATAAGAAGAAACGTCAAGATATTATGCAAAAGTTTAATGAATATAATATCTTTATTACGACTTATGGATTAGTAAGAAATGATAATGATTATTATGAAGATAAGAATTTTGAAGCTTGTATTATTGATGAAGCGCAAGCTATTAAGAATTATCAAGCTGGTATGACTAAGGAAATCAAAAAGATTAAGGCAAGAACTAAGATAGCCCTAACAGGGACTCCTTTAGAAAATTCTGTCTTGGAGTTATGGAGTATTTTTGATTTTATTATGCCAGGATATTTAAATTCAATTACGCGTTTTAAAGATGCTTATGGGATTAAAGATGTTGATGATGAATCTTTAAAGAAATTAGATACTCTAAATTATCAGATTAAACCATTTATTTTAAGAAGAAAGAAGAAAGAAGTAACTAAAGAATTACCTGATAAGATTGAACATATTGAATATTTAGATATGTCAGAGAAAGAAAAAGCTTTATATCAGAGTTTAGTTGAAGAGACTAAAAAAGAGATTAATGATGTTGTGGCTTCTGAAGGATTTAGTAAAGCTAGGTTTAAGATAGTTACGCTTTTAACGAGATTAAGACAATTATGTATTTCACCTCGTCTTTTAGATGAAAATTATCAAGAAGAATCGGTTAAGATTAAGAGATTACTAGATATAATTAAAGAACTTATTAAAGATAAGCATAAGATTTTGATTTTTAGTTCTTTTAAAAGTGCTGTTTATTTAGTTAAAGAAGCCTTAGATAGGGAATCTATTTCTAATTATGTTATTGATGGTTCGGTTAAAGGGCGTGATCGGGTAGCAATGGTTGATGCTTTTAATAAAGATAAGACTAATTGTTTTTTGATAACTTTAAAATCTGGGGGAACGGGGCTTAATTTAACGAGCGCAGATGTTGTTATTCACTTGGATATTTGGTGGAATCCTCAAGCAGAAAATCAAGCCACAGACAGAGCTCATCGCATTGGTCAGACTAAGAAAGTTACTGTTTTAAAACTAATTAATAAAGGTACGGTTGAAGAAAAGATTATTGAGTTACAAGATAAAAAAAGAATTCTTAGTGATAATTTAATTGAAGGGAAGAATGTGGCTACTTTGGATGCTTTAACCGAAGAAGAGTTAACTAATCTTTTGAGTATTGGTTATGAAACTGACCGTAACAATGATAAATAACTAGAGTGGGATAGAAATATCTCACTTTTGTTTGTTCTAAGAAAACTTTTGCTTGACATATAGTAAACAATGTGTTAGAGTAGTAGCCGTTTGAAAGAAATTTCTAACACAGGGGGAATAAAAATGGAAAATTTAAAAGTTGAAGATTTAGAAAAAAACAGAGAAAGTATGGCGGAAATTGCAGTTGATAGTACTAAAATAGCAATTAACCAACGTATCAAATATTTAGAAAGTTCAGTTTCAGATGTTATTCCTGGAATGGAAACCGTTTGGGCCAATTTACTTTTTGATAATATTATGGATACTAGATATACCTATTTAATGGGAATAACAGTAAGTTGTCTAAAGTCTTTAAAAAATAATGCTGATATAGCGAGTACATATCAAATGTTACCAATTTCTTTGATGCCACAAAAGAAAGAGATTATTAATTTACTTGTAAACTTTAGTGCTCGTGGCGATGAGTTAAAAGCTTATGCTAATCTTAAAGAAGAGGAAGAAATTAAAGCAAGAGAAGATGCTATTAAGAGAAATGCTAATATTATTGAATTTAAGAGAAAATAGAATTTGGTAAGGATATAAGAAGTTTTTGGGACTTCTTTTTTTGATGGGAGAATGCTATAATACTTAGTGTATTAGAAGAAAAGGAAAGTTTATGAAGAATAAGAATTTGATGAAAAGAATAATGGCTTTTATAATTGATTATTCAGTAGTTATGTTATTAGTGATATTAGTTACTAATACTAAGTATTTGAATCCAACTTATGATGAGGCCTTAGAGAAGAGTAATAATTTAAGTGGTCTTGATAATAGTTATGTTTTAACGACAAATATGTTTGATTATTATTATAAAGATAAGGAAATTACGGAAGAGGAGTATAATACTTTAATTAAAGATAATGATTATTTTGGATATTTAATTGTTGATGCTTATAGTGATAAAGAAATATCAGAAGATGAGTATGATTATATAATTGAAGAAGCTAAAGGAGTTTATGAAGATAAATCAAAAGATATTTATTATGAGGCGATAAAGGCTAATTGGTATACTTATTTAGTTTATACGGTAGTGTTCTTTGGATATTTTGTTATTTTTAATATGGTTACTAAAGGTGTTAGTTTAGGAAAAAGAATGACTGGTCTTAAGATAGTTTCTACTAATGAGAAAAATATTGGTTTATTTAGATATTTGTTTCGCAGTTTAGTAGTTTATGGTTATTTTGTTTATCCTTTAGAGATATTACTTCCTTTGATAGTTCCTAGAGAATATTTAGCAAGTGTATGTAGTTATTTTTCTTTGGGAGTAAATATTTTACAGATGGCTGTGATGGTTAGTGTTCTTTATAATCAAGATGGTAGAGGACTTCATGATTATTTAGTGAAGACTAAGGTGGTTTCTTTAGATGATGATGTAATAGATGGGGTTGTTTTAGAGACTAAAGATATCAATATTAGTCAAGAAAAAAATATTGATGGAGTTGGGAATAAAGATGATGATTCTATAGAAAAAGAGAAGACTAAAGATGATAAAATTTTAAAAGAAAAGAATAATAATAAAGATTAGTAGGAAAAAGGGTTTAAAATGATAAAAAAGGTTAGGAAAAGTTTAATTTTAGTATTGGGATTAATATTACTATGTGGTTGTAGTACTATAAGTACAAATATGCAAATTAGAAAAGATAAAAGTGCTACTTTGACTTACTTAATTACTTTAGATAAGGATTATCTAGGTAATAAGACTTTTAATGAATTATTTAGTAGTAAAAACATTAATTACTTAAAAAATAATGGTTATACAGTTACTGATTATGAAGATGATGATAATTTTGGGTATAAAGTAAGTGCTAGTATTAAGGATATTGATACTGTTAGTCAAGGTGATAATATTAAGATAAATTTGTATGATTTATTATATAGTGATATTCAAAATGAGTTATATATCTTTAGTAGAGAAGAAAATTGGTTAAAGAATAAATATACGGCTGATTTCTATGTTAACTTGACGGATGCTTTAACTAATAATAGTAGTATTTTAGGAAGTCTTGTTAATCCACCGGCTGTTAGTTATACTTTTAGTTTAGAGCTACCAGAAAAGGCTTTAAGTAATAATGCTACCCAGGTTAGTGAAGATGGAAAGACATTAACTTGGACTTTTAGTAATATTATGAGTGGGACTAATAACATTAATTTTAGTTTTGAACTTTATAATAAAGAGATGTTATATATATTGTATGGAGTTATTGGTTTAGTTATTTTAATAATCTTAAGTATGATAGTTAGATTCTTTAGTTGGATAAGTGATAAACTCCAGAAAGTTCAGAGAAGTTTCTTTGAAAGAGCTCAAAAGAAAGTAGAAAAGAATTCATAGATAGAAGTCTATGGATTTTTTACATATAATAGTTTAAATTTAGTATAATATAAATACTTTAAGAAGAAATGTTGGAGAAAATAATATATAAAATATTTAAGGGAGGAGGTTTTAGATATGGAAAGACATATTATGTGTATTGATTTAAAGAGTTTTTTTGCCTCTTGTGAATGTGTAGAAAGAAATATAAATCCCTTTACCACTCCTTTAGTAGTAGCTAATCCTAATCAAGGTAAGGGGGCGATTACATTAGCTATTACGCCTTATTTAAAAAGTAAGGGTATAAAGTCCCGAACTCGTCTTTATGAAATACCACCGTGGATAAAATATGAAATAGTTCCGCCTAGGATGAGTCTATATATTAAGAAAAGTAAGGAAGTTGTTAGTATATATTTAGATTTTGTTAGTGAAGAAGATTTACATATTTATTCGGTAGATGAGTGCTTTTTAGATGTAACATCTTATTTAAAGATGTATGGGATGTCGGATAAAGATTTAGCTAAAAGAATTTTGAAAACTATTACGGAAAAAACGGGTCTTACAGCCAACTGTGGAATCGGACCAAATATGTTACTAGCCAAAGTGGCTATGGATACCGAGGCTAAAAAATATAAAGATGGGATTGCCAAATGGACTTATGATGATATCCCAACTAAATTATGGACAATAACGCCTTTATCTAAGATGTGGTCAATTGGACCAAGGATGGAAGTTAGGCTTAATGCTATGGGAATGTATTATATTGGGGATATTGCTAGGTACGATAAAAAAATCTTAAGAAAAAAATTTGGTATTATTGGCGAAGAGTTATGGGAACATGCTAATGGTATCGATGAGTCGGTAATTAGTGACTTTAAAAGACTACCGAAGAGTGCTAGTTATTCTAATAGTCAAGTATTATTTAAAGATTATGATGGTAATAATATAAAGATTATAATTCGAGAGACTATTGAGGTTGTTTGTCGAAGACTTAGGAAAAATTATAAACAAGCTAGTATAATTGGTCTAGGAATTGGGTATAGTATAGATGTCGGTGGAGGTTTTTACCATAGTATTAAAGTGAATCCTACTTTTGATGAAGAGGAATTTTTCTTTGTTTGTACGAATATTTTTGATAGGTTTTATAATGATATGCCTATTAGAAAGGTAAGTATTACAGCTGGTGGTTTAATAGATGATGCTTCTATTCAACTTAATTTGTTTAGCAATGTTAAGACAATGGAAGATAATAAAAAATTAAATGAAACGGTCGATAAAATCAAAGAAAAATATGGCAACAATAGTATCATTAAAGCTTCTAATTTACTTCCGGATTCAACTGCCATCGATAGAAATGGTAAAATAGGTGGTCATAGTGCATAATCGAGGACAAATTAAATGGCAAGCGTTTGAGTCTTTATATAAAACTAAAGAAGTAAAAGAAGATTTAGTTTATAAGAAAAATTATGCCAAAATGCCTGATTTGTCACCTGATCAATATAATGAGTTAGAAGAAACATTAAAATGGGCGTATAGTCGTGGCGATGTTGTTCTTCTAACCTTTTACCGTTATCCTAAATTCTATCAGATTGCAGATAAAATAAAGATGATAGATAACTCTTGGAAAAAAATTTATTTAGAAAGTGGTAAAGTTATTAGTATGTATCAGATTGTTAAAATCAAAATAAAGTGATAACTTAAAAAGGAAAACGATAGGTTTAATTAAAAATTTAAAAAAACTCGTTGAATCAATCTAAAGTGCACAATTAAGTGCAATTGGATACAAAAAGTGTGTTTTCAAAAGAAAATGCACTTTTT
>CAKOOW010000015.1 GCA_934098445.1 uncultured Bacilli bacterium | reverse complement strand
AGAATTATCTAGATTACTATTAGTATTTAAAGAATTACTACTCTCTAGATTACTTCCAAAAATATCTAACGAATTACTATCTTCTAAAGAAGTATCCGAATCAGTAGATTCTATATTACTATTATTGTAATCATTACTAATAGGAGTTACCTTATCTTGAGTAGAAACCTCATCATTACTCCAAGTTCCAAAAATATCATCAACATTTAAAGTACTAGCATCAATCCCTGGATTAGTCTTTACCTCCGTCTTAGCTTCTGCATTATTACTTAAAAAAGAAGATTCATCAAAATCAATTACCCCGTTATTATTCTCATTACGCATCTTTAAACACTCTCCATATCATAAAGAAATTATAACATAAAAAGTTAAAGAGCAAAAGAAAAAGTATCAATAAATGATACCTTCTCTAAACTAAGCTTCTTTTTTTGTTGTTTTTTTAGCAGTTGTTGTTTTCTTAGCTGTAGTCTTTTTAGCTGGTTTTTCAGCTTCTTCTTTAGCTTCTGTCTTCTTAGTAGTAGTCTTTTTAGCAGTAGCCTTCTTAGGAGCTTCTTCGCTCTTTACTTCTACCTTCTTTTCAGACTTAACAGCAGCTGGTTTATATTCTTTACCTGCTAAAGCTTCTTTTGCAATATTTACTAAATTAGTAAATGCAGCTTCATCATTAATAGCAAGTTCAGCAAGCATCTTACGGTTTACTTCAACATTAGCTTTTGCTAGACCATTAATGAATTTTGAATAAGAAATATCATTCATACGGCAAGCAGCATTAATTCTCGTAATCCATAATTTTCTAAAGTTTCTCTTATTTTGTTTTCTATCACGGAAAGCATAATTACCACTATGGAATACTTGTTCTTGAGCAGTCTTATATAATCTATGCTTAGATCCAAAATAACCCTTAGCTTCTTTTAATACTTTTCTTCTTCTTGTCTTGGAAACACTTCCACCTTTAACTCTTGTCATCTTCTACACCACCTTACTAGATTCTATCCTTTAATTTCTTTGCGAAAGTATCATTTAATACTCCCTTATTTCTTCTTTGTCTAACAGATTTTGCTGAATCCTTTGCTGTTTTATGATTACCATTACTCTTCTTATATGTAACAGTACCATTTTTCTTAACATTTAAAACTTTGCTTGTTGCTTTATGCGTTTTTTGTTTGCACTTTGCCATAATAACATTCCTTCCTTACTTACTTTGTTTTTGGTGCCAATAGCATATACATATTTCTGCCTTCTAATTTTGGCTTTTCTTCAATAACGGCTACCTCTTCAAGTTCTTTAGCGAATCTTTCAAGTACCTCGGCCCCTAATTCTGTATGAGCCATTTGACGTCCTTTAAATCTAATTGACGCTTTAATTTTATGACCTTTTACTAGATAATCATAAGCATTTTTCTTGCGAGTATTAAAGTCTCCAATATCAATTGTTACTGATAATTGATATTCTTTTAACTCTTTATTATTTTCTCTTTGTCTTTTTTGTTGTTCTTTTAACTTCTTTTGTTTTTCATAACGATACTTGTTGTAGTCCATAATTTTAGCAACAGCGGGATTACCATTTGCATTTAATAATACTAAATCAAGTCCAGCATAAGATGCTAAAGTAAGGGCATCATTACGTTTCTTAACTCCTAACTGTTCCCCATTCGGACCAATAACCATCATTTCCGAAACCCTAATCTTCTCATTGATAGGCATTTCATTTTTATCTTTTGCTATATAAACACACCTCCACTATTATTATATTTAAAAAGGCAGATACCTAGTATCCACCTCTAACCTAAAAAGTATTTTTTCCTCTTGGCCTTGAACCTATTCTTAACTAGAATCAGGTGAATTTGTGGATACAAATTGCTTTCCTTTTTAATAACACCTAAGATTATAACATATTTATTTATTTTTGCAAGGAAAATATGCAGTTTTATTAAGAGTTTTAATTTATATTTGCTAAATATTATGTTTTAGCGTCCTTTTTTTGAACCAAATTCTTCAATTAATACTTTTGGTTCTAAACGATAAATATCAAAATAAGCCTCATTATTTCTATAGGTGCTATCCAAAAACACTAAATCAAAATTATCAGCATCAAAAAGCACCTCTTGCTGAGGTTCATCAAACCTATTACTGCCGTTACCCTTAAATAAATCATTACTATAACATATTACATGAGAACCTTTAGGAATAATTATTTTATAAACTCTAGGAGCCTTAATCTCATTATTTCTTCTTTCTGGCATTTTACTAAATTCATCGGCCGTTGCTAGTGATAAAGAAGTGGATATAAAACCCCGATCATTAACTAATAAACCATTATCACCAGCAATGCCACGATAAACCACTATATCATCAGATAGTTGGCATTTTTTTAAAGCTGATTTAACTTGATTAATACAATAATAAATAACATTTTTATAATCATCTTTATTTTGGAATGTATGATGAGGATACTGTCTAAAAAACTCACTCAACATTGTCGGTTGATATTTTTCAAAATATTCATCATAAAATACTCCATCTCCAACCTCTTTTTTATCGGCATTCACCCCCTCTATATACCTCTTATATCCACTATCCAAGATATTTTCAATATACTTAGCATCATTTTCTTCCATATCACTATCTATATCTAAATTTTTACTCCGTAAAAATCTGATGATTTCATTAACTTCTTTATAAAAGCAAGCTTTATATAATATCAAACCATAAGTCTCATCTTTACTAAGCTTCTCAGCTTGTTCCGAAACTAATTCTTTAAATACCTTACTGTTACTATTTTCTTCGTCATAAGGACTTTTCCAAATATACCCTAAATTATAATTATAATCACATTCTATAATCTTTTCATAATCAAGTGTTCTAATAAGTTTATCTCTTATTTCTAAAGCATCAGATGGATTTTGCTTAATCATATCACCATACTTTTCTAAAATAGATATCCCCGCAAGCATTAGCTTCCTTAAAATTTCCATTTCTCGACACTGAGCCTTAGCATATCCTACCAAATAAAATTTATCTACTCTTTCATAAACCCCACTTAATAATTCATCATAAAATTTTTGAAAAACAGAAATTAGTCGTTCTGATGCTCCATATTCTAAAAACTCTTTGATGTAATCATATAAATAACTAATATCCACAGTCTCATAACCCATACCATCTCCATTCTTCCAAGTAAACAATTCCTTTAATGAGCCGGTTTGCCTACTATCAAAGATTTCCTTGGCAGTAGCATAATATGAACGATTTAATTTATCAACCTCTTGTCCAAGTTCAACCCTCTTTCTAAATACCGCATCATTGCTTATGGAAAATAATTTGTCGGTTATATCTTCGCCGTTATTTATAACACCAATGTTATAAGGAGAAACTCTACTGAAATAAATTGTTAAATGATTATTATCATCAGACCGACAATTATCAATTTCGGTTAAAAGCTCCATAAATTTTTCCATATAATTAGAAGTCATAATACGATTTTCGCTAATCTTAATATTACCGTACTCATTCTTAAGAGAAATTTTTAACACATTATCATCAGTTATTATTATACTTCCTGGTTTCCATCCATAATTTGATATTTTATTTCTAACTTTAGCTATAGTAAAACTATCCATAAATTACCACCTCTATTATTATAATAAAAAATTAGGACATAAAAAGCAATAAAAATTAAGACTACTTAAACCATCTTAATCTTTCGTTTTTTACTCATAATCGCCCACTAAAGCCATATTTTCTAGACGATGACGTTCTTTAGTTCTTACTCTTTTAATCGTATGATGTCTCTTAGTCTTTTCTACTTCTAAACTATCAATGATATTTCTTCTTCTAATAATCTCACTAGTCTTAAGATTATAATTACTATTTAAGATATATAATTCTTTTAATACTTTTAAATATCTCTTCTTACTAGACGTACCTTTTTCTTTTTCTAGATTTCTCTTTTCTATATTACATAACCAAATTTCTTTTTTAATACTAGTTCTTTCTTTATCTAAATAAAATATCTCCCTCTCTAATCTTTTTATTTCTCTATCACTATTAAATTCCATATATACTCCCTTATTAATATTGTATTCTTAAGAAGTTTTAGTGTAAAGAAAAAAAGTACTATTTCTAGCACTTTTAAGATTAATTTCTTTCTTTTACTTTGTATTCTTTTCTTAATACCTTTAAGAAGTTTAACTTAGCTCTTCTTACGTAGCCCTTCTTAATTACTTCAATTGAATCAATAGTAGGAGCATTTACTGGGAATACACGAGTTACACCAACGCCATAACTCTTTTTTCTTACTGAGAAAGTTTCAGATACCGAACCACCTTTTTTAGCAATAACTAAACCTTCAAAGGCTTGGATACGTTTCTTCTTACCTTCAATAACCCATACGTTTACTCTTACAGTATCACCAACACGAAATTCAGGAATATCTTTTCTTACTTGTTTTGCATTAATTTTATCAATTAAATTTACCATACGTCTAATTCCTTTCTATATAATATCACTTAAAATCTTTATTTATTATAAATAAGCGGATTTTCTACAGAGTTTCCTCTGAAGCAAGAATATCTTATCACATCCATAATCTATTAGTCAATACCAAGTTTCAACTGATAAGGGTTAAACCTTTCTCCTGTACCTGATTTTATTAAAATATTAGATTTCAGAAAAAGCACCGGATGCACAGCATAAGTAAGGTTAGCATTACGGTCGTAGACACTGCCAACCGTGCGCACAGCGAACACACCGTCAGAATCAGCTGAATAAGGCGCCAATGTCCATTGATATTGATAAAGACTTGAGTTGTATAAATAGTCATTTTCTTTACAATCACTAAAATCTGATGAATCCCAATTATAAAGTTCTTTAGCTAAACAAACATTTCGATCTTTGGTTGTTCCTCCACTAGTAGCATAACCATAATCACTTGGATACATTAAACCAATTTTACCTTTCCAGGTAGTAGCATTGCCACTATATACGGTTGTTCCTCTTTCATATCCATACCAATGACTTGCTAAACCATTACTTGCTGAAATATAACTACTCGTACTACCTAGATTCCATACTACTTCTTCAATCGCATTTCTGGTTGTATCATTTTTTAAACCGGTTGAAGTGAAATCTACTTCGGTACAACTAAATGAGGAACCACTTGCAATTGCTTTTGGTCTACATCCCTTAGTACCATTATAATAAGAACCCATTTTACTATATAATTGTTGACTTCCGGAGGAGATTATATCACTAGAATTAGTATATCCAGATTTTAAATAGCTAGTAGGATTTAACATCATCATAAGTTGAGAATCAGTCCAGTCATTCGAACCAGAATCAGTAGTTGATGTTCCAACGCCCGTTTTTTTATAATCCCAAGAATAATCACCTAAAGAATCAGCTCTTATAATTTTAACTAAATTTTCTTTTGAATCATCACCTTTAGTTACATTATTAAACACTCCAATAATACGCCATAATTCACAAGTATCAGCTGTTTGATTATTATAATCACTACAATTAAAAAAAACATAGTTACTTGGATCTGCTCCTATATATCTTACATTATTATCAGGGTCATCACTTGCAAACATACTAGGATTATTATTCATTGCAGTAGTGACTTTTTCAGAAACAGATACAATTTTATTAAAATATACATTACATTTAGTTCTCTTAGTTAAATTAGTTAATACTATTCCCCAAGAATAATTATTCCAACTAGCAGAAGCATCATTATCACAGACTATTTTATCTACTATATAACCATCATTCTTACCAGGTATACTCTTAGAGTATTCTCCATCTATATAAGCTCCTACTACGACATCTCCCGAAATAAAATCTCCTACCGTAGTTCTTACTACTTCTTCCTCTTTAAAGACACTAAACTTTGAATAAGCAAAGTATATTCCTATTAATAATACTAATATACAAGGTATTCCTATATATAAGTATCTCTTATACTTCTTAAATCTTAATTTCTTTAAATACTTATCTTTATTAAATTTCTTCATCATAAATAAATCCATTCTATTTTATCAAAAAACATACATTTACATATATTTACAACTTTCATAGAGTTTAATACTCTACGAAAGCAGTTTTTGGCTATTGTTTTTAACTTATATTACAAATATATCATATTTTTAAGCTATTTTAAAGAGAATAAATTTTATTTTTATAGTCAAAATTCTAGTCAGTAAAAAATGTAAAATTGTTAGGTTAATACTGGCTTTCATGGCGTAAAGCAAAAATTTATTTAGCATTAATTTCTAGTCAAAAATTGTAGTCAAATGCGACTCTAACCCAGTATTTACCTAGCAATTTCATAGAGTATTAAACTCTATGAAATTTTTCTTATTTATAAGCACTTTTCCACTAAAAAAAGACCTACTAGATTAGTATCTAATAAGTCTTTATACCCTACTTCAGAATTATTTTAAAGAATTTATTTTTTCTTTAGATAAACCAATCATTTCAGCAATATAGTCAATAGATGCATCAGTACTTAACATCTTCTTAGCAATCTCAATAGCTTTATTATTAGAACCATCTTCTTTAGCTTTTAATTTATCAGTCTCAAAGACTTTCATAAACTCAGCTTGTTGGTCTAAGAATTTTAAATTATCAATATTACTTGAATACCTTTCCATAATAACTTTAAACACTAAAAAACCATAAGTCTTTTAACTTACAGCCTATTATTTATCCTTTAAGACTTCTTTTCAAAGAGATACCTTGTTCTTCTGATAATCCTTGATAACTAGGAATTCCTTTACTAACATCACAAGAGTTAACTATATTATCAATATAACTATTATTATTTTTTTCTAAATTATATAATCTAATCTTTTCTTTAACATCATATTCAATCTCTATTAATCTCTTAGTATAATCACTATCTTTAGACATCTTAAGTCTTACTTTTCTATTACCTTGTTCCTTAACTTGATACTCTACATACTCTCTAGATAAATTATATAGTCTTTTAACATCTTCTCTATATCCAACATACTCATTATTAAAAATAATATTTATATCTTCTCCTATCATCTTAACAAACTCTAGGACTTCTTCTTCATTTGGATTATCAAGTCCTAAGTTTAAAGACTTATTATCTTTAGAAAGTCCTAAAGACTCTTTTAACATCTCTTCTAAATAATCAATATTTTTCTTACCAGGTAAATCTATTAACTTAAAAGAAGTATAATCTAAAAAAATATTTATTCCAAAGACTAAAAAGTAATGGAGATAAATAGGTATCATTAACCCAATATTCTCTAGGAGCCAATAATTACCAGCGAAAGTCATACTTCCTATGAATGCAGCTGCTAAGAACTTAGGAAAACTTGTATTTAGTTTAGCTAAGTCATAATACCATTTCTTATTATTTAACATATTCTGATAACAAATCTTAACCTCTTCTTCCGTATTTAATCCTTCTCCTGATAACCATCCTCTAATTACTTTCCATTCACTCTTAGAAGCTGAATTAGCTAAATGTTGTCTATCTAAGTCATATCTATCAAATATTTCCATAAGTCCTCTTTTCTCATCGTATGTGTACTTTAACATTCTTTATTTCTAAAGTCAATAATAACTATTAGTATTTTATTGCTTACTAATTATTCTTATGATATATTACTACTACTAAAGGAGATAATATGCATCTAACTAATATTGATATCATCAGAACTAACTTTAATATTAAGAATAATTATCCTATTATTAGTAATATCTCTTATACTTATCAGTATATAGAATATTTAAGTCTAAAGATTAAATATGAACATAATAACTTAGTTATAACTAAATTACTTATTAAAGATTATATAGTTAATTCTATCTCTATCATAGAAGCCTTATTCTATTTAATTATTAAATCTTATAAACCACTTAAATATAGAATTAACTTCTCTAAGTTATTAAAAATTATTATAGAAGATAATTCTCTTAAATTATCTAAAGAAGACATAACTCTCTTGTATAAATTAAAGTATTTAAGAAATAAAATTCATATCTACTCTTCTTATAAATCTAATCTAACAGATTATAACTCCTATACTAAAAAAGATTATCTTCTTATGAAGACAATCCTCTATAAAATCTTAAATAATAATTATATAAGTAATGGTAAGTTCAAAGAAATATAATTAATAAAGTTTTAACTGATATGGATTAGAACTTTCTCCTGTCCCTGATTTGATAGAAATATTAGATTTAAGGAAAAGGGTTGGATTGACGCCATTAGATCTATGAGGAGGAAAAGTACTTACCATGCCATCATAATAATAAATGCTAACAACATAAGAATTGTTGCTGCCGTAATTGCGAGGTGTTATTGTCCAATAACCATTAACTTTTCCATTATAATTATACAGATAATCATTTCCTGTACAATCACTAAAATCCGAGGAACCCCAACCATTAAGGTCTTTTGCTAGACAAGCTGCTCTATCTTTTGTTGTTCCCCCACTTGTAGCATAGCCATAATCACTGGGATACATTAATCCAATTTTACCAATCCAAGTAGTTGGTCTACCCGGATATACGGTTGTTCCTCTTTCTGCTGTATAGTATATGCTTGCAGTAGAAGTATTGTTATCATTACTGCCCAAATTCCAAACAATGCTCTCAATGGCATTTCTTGTTATATCATTTTTTAATCCTTTTGAAGTAAAATCTACTTCGGTACAACTAAATGATTCCCCACTTGCAATCTCGGTAGGTTCACATCCCTTAGTACCGTTATAATATGAGCCCATTTTACTATATATTTCTTGATTATTAGTGTCTAAAACTACATCCTCAGAAATTTTATAACCCGATTTCAAATAGTTAGTGGGATTTAACATCATCATAAGTTGAGAATCAGTCCAGTCATTCGAACCACTACCATAATCTTCATCATCATTTTTCGAAGTTCCAACTCCATTCTTTTTATAATCCCAAGAATAGTAGCCTAAAGAATCAGCTCTTATAATCTTAACAAGATTTTCTTTAGTACCATCACCCTTAGTAACATTATTAAATAACCCAATAATACGCCATTTTTCACAAGTATCAGCCGCTTGATTATTATAATCATTACAATTAAAATAAATATAATTATTGGGGTCTTTGCCAATATATCTCATATTTTTACCGGGGTCATCTGTTGCAAACATACTGGAATCACTATCCAATGATGCCATTATTGAATCAGCTACATTAAGCTCTTTAGGAATAAAATAAACATTGCATTTACTTCTTTGTGTAACATTAGTAGTCAATAACCCCCACCTACTATAATTCCATTCTCCTATTGCTCCATTATCACAGACCACTTTATCTACAGCATATCCATCCCATTTACCTGGTAAACTCTTAGAGTATTCTCCATCTATATAAGCTCCTACTACGACATCTCCAGAGATAAAATCTCCTACAGTTGTTCTTACTACTTCTTCCTCTTTAAAGACACTAAACTTTGAATAAGCAAAGTATATTCCTATTAATAATACTAAGAGACAAGGTATCCCTATATATAAGTATCTCTTATACTTCTTAAATCTTAATTTCTTTAAATACTTATTTTTATTAAACTTTTTCATATTAATATAATCCATTTCTAGCTATGATACACAACACTTATAGCCTATCAAAGAATAAAAATAATATCCATATCACCTAATTTGGTATTCCTAGAGTATGTAACTCTATGAAATATATAGGTGAATACTGGGCTTAAGCCCTGTTTTGACTACAATTTTGACTAGAATAGAATCAATCTTTTGACCAAATGAAAGTTCTTCAAGCCCAGTATTCACCTAGTTTTAAGAGTATATTGTCTGACTAGAAATTTGACTATAAAAAGAATTAAAAATCTTATTTTAGGGTTTAAAATAACCGTTTCCTATGGTAGAATTTAAGTATAAGTTAAAAATAGTAACCGAAAAATCGCTTTCATAGAGTTACATACTCTATGAAAATTTTATTATTTAGACTCAAAAAGAAGACTATCTCATATAAAGATAATCTTTAATAATTATTATTAATATTGTTTAGCAAAATAAATATCATATTTAGAAGGTTTTCCACAGACAGGACATATACTAGTCTCATTATCCCCAATAATACATCTAGATTTTAAACCAGTATCAGCTTTAATCTTATCTTCACATTCCATACTACCACACCAAGTAATCTTGATAAAACCATTCTTATTCTTAGCTATATCTTTAAACTCGTCATATGTAGAAGCCTCATAAATCATACTATCACGTCTCTTTAAAGCTCTTTCATACATTTCTTTTTGCATAATATCCATAGTATCTTTAATAATTCCAACTAAGCCTTCTAAGTCATCTACTTTTATCTTCTCTAAAGTATCTCTTCTTACAATAGTAGTAAACCCATTATCTAAGTCTCTCTTTCCTAATTCTAAACGAATAGGATACCCTTTAACCTCAGCATCTGCAAATTTATATCCTGGAGTCTTATCACTATTATCTACTTTATAAGAAATACCTGCATTTTCTAAACCTAAAGTAATCTCTTTTAATTTATCACTAACATCTCCAATAGGAATAATAATTACTTTAGTAGGCGCTATTCTTGGTGGTAATACTAACCCATTATTATCACTATGAGTCATAATAAGTCCCCCAATCATTCTTGTTGTTACTCCCCAAGAAGTTTGATAAGGAGTCTTAAGAGTATTATCTTTATCTAAGAATTTAATATCAAAAGCCTTAGCAAAATGTTGACCAAAGTAATGACTAGTACCATTTTGTAATGCTACTCCATCCCACATCATTGCTTCAATAGTATAAGTATCTTCAGCTCCTGCAAATTTTTCTTTTTCGGTCTTCTTCCCAACAATAACAGGCATTGCTAAATAATATCTTTGGAAATCTTCATAAACTTTTAACATCTGTAAAGTCTCATTTTTAGCTTCTTCGGCCGTAGCATGTAATGTATGCCCTTCTTGCCATAAAATCTCTCTACTTCTTAAGAAAGGTCTAGTAGTCTTTTCCCATCTTACAATCGTACACCATTGATTATAAAGAATAGGTAAATCTCGATAAGAATTAACTATCTTCTTAAAATGATCACAGAATAAAGTCTCACTAGTAGGACGTATACACATTCTCTCTTCTAGTTTATTCTCTCCTCCATAAGTAACCCATGCTACCTCAGGGGCAAACCCTTTTACGTGTTCTTTTTCGATATTAAGAAGACTCTCTGGAATAAGCATTGGCATCTGGACATTTTGATGCCCTAATCTTTTGAATTCTTTATCTAATATACTTACCATATTCTCCCAGATAGCATAACCATAAGGTCTTATAATCATACTACCTTTATTTTTAGAATAATCAACTAAATCAGCCTTTTTACATACATCAGTATACCACTGTGCAAAATCAACTTCTCTATCTGTTATATCTCTTACTATATTTGCCATATAATCACTCTTTTCTTTAATCTTTATTTAGTATAGCATATCTCTTTCTTAACCGCTATAATTCTCTAGTTTTTCTTTCTTTTATTATTCCGTTTAGATAATTTGTGGTATTTCATTTAGACTTTTTGTGGTATTTCATTTAGATAATTTGTGGTAATTTATTTAGACTTTTTGTGATAACTATCCTAATTCTTCTATTTCTTTTAAGATATTATTTAACATAGTAGTTTCTTTTTCTAAGTCTAATCTTTCTTTTTCTACAATATTACTAGGAGCCTTCTTAACATAGTTTTCATTACTCAAAAGATTATTTCTTCTCTTAATGCTTGCTTCTAGACTATCTTTCTTCTTTGTAAGTTCACTTAGTACCTCTTCTTTATTAATCTTATTATCATAACAGATATAAGCACTAATATCATTAATACTTACTAAAATCTTCGTATTTTTATTACTCTTAGATACTATCTTATCATCTAATTTCAACATCTTAATAGCAATACTATCTAAATTAGTAGTCTCTACTTCCAAATCTTTACCAATATTATTCTCTAACTTTTTATTTCTAAATAGAGTAATAAACTCTAATAAGTTATCTAACATCTTAGTATCCTCATCAAAAATATATTTTTTCTCTACCTTAGGATACTCTGCTACCATAATAGAATTACTGTCTTTAAATGGTAAATTCTGATAGATTTCTTCAGTTACAAAAGGCATAAAAGGATGCATTATCTTTAAGATACCTACTAATACTTTATATAAGACACTCTTAGTTGTAATATCACTACTACTAAACTTAGCCATTTCAATGTAATTTGAACAAAAATCATCCCAGATAAAGTTATAGATTTCACTACCTACTAAGTTAAACTCATACTTATCCATATGTTTAATCGTACTATCTAAAACTCTCTCAAACTTCGTTAAAATCCATTTATCTTCCTTCTTTAGATTACTAAAGTCTAAACTAGTTAAATCCTCAATATTCATTAAGACAAAACGGGAAGCATTCCACATCTTATTAATAAAATTCCAAGTAGATGCTAACTTTTCTTCATCAAAACGTAAATCAGTCCCAAAAGCACAATCAGTAACTAAGTAATATCTTAGACTATCGGCTCCATAAACCTTAATCATATCCATAGGATCAATCCCATTTCCTAAAGATTTACTCATCTTCCGACCTTCTTTATCTCTAACAAGTCCATGGATAATAACATCTTTAAAAGGTCTAACTCCATTAAGCTCTAAAGACTGAAAAGTCATTCTATTAACCCAGAAAGGAATAATATCATATCCAGTAACTAAACAATCTGTCGGAAAATATCTTTTAAAATCTTCCGTTTCTTCTGGATATCCTAGAGTAGAGAAAGGCCATAAGGCTGAGGAAAACCAAGTATCTAAGACATCTTCATCTTGAACCCAGCCTTCACCCTCGGGAGCCGTTTCCCCAACATATACTTCTTCCCCCCGATACCAAGCCGGAATTCTGTGTCCCCACCATAATTGTCGAGAAATACACCAGTCATAAGTAATTTCCATCCAATGATTCATAATTTTCTCAAAACGAGGAGGAATAAAATTAACTTTAGTATCTTTATTCTTTTGATTTTCTAATACTCTATCCGCTAAAGGACGCATCTTAACAAACCATTGCTTTGAAAGATAAGGTTCAACAACTGCTTCAGTTCTTTCGGAATGCCCAACGTTATGGACAATCTCTTCAACACTTATAAGTAATCCGGCGGCCTTTAAGTCCTCAACTAACACTTTCCGACATTCTTCTCTTGATAAACCTTGATATTTCCCACAAACCTCATTCATCGTCGCATCTTTATTCATACAAACTATTCTTGGCAAATTATGTCTTAAACCAACTTCATAGTCGTTCGGATCATGGGCTGGAGTAATCTTAACAACACCCGTTCCAAACTCAGGATCAGCATGCTCATCTAAGACAATTGGTACAACTCGGTTAACCACTGGAACAATAACTTTTTTACCGTGTAAATCTTTATATCTTTCATCATCTGGGTTAATAGCGACGGCTGTATCCCCAAATAAAGTTTCCGGACGGGTTGTAGCTACTTCTAAATATCTATCTTCCCCTTCAATATAATACTTTAGGTGATAGAAGGCTCCTTTATCTTCTTTATAGATAACTTCTTCCGTTGACAAGGCTGTCATCGCAACAGGATCCCAGTTAATGATTCTCTCTCCGCGATAAATTAAACCTTTCTTATAGTAATCCACAAAAGTCTTAATGACAGCTTTATTTAACCCTTCATCAAGAGTAAATCTTTCTTTACTATAATCAACAGATAAACCTAGTTTAGCCCATTGACTACGGATATTACCCCCAAATTCACGAGTCCAATCCCAACAAGCCTCTAAGAACTTATCCCGACCAATACTTCTCTTATCAAGACCTTGTTCTTTTAGTCTCTTAACAACTTTCGCTTCGGTTGCAATTGCGGCATGATCCATTCCTGGTAACCATAGACAATCATATCCTTGTAATCTCTTATATCTAATAATAACATCTTGAATAGCCGTATCATAAGCATGACCTATATGAAGTTTACCCGTTACATTAGGAGGAGGAATAACAATACAATAAGGTAACTTATCGGTATTACCACTCTTAAAATATCCCTTTTCTTTCCAATTATCATACTTTTTTTCTTCTACATCCAAATGATTATACTTGGTCTCTAACATATCTATACCTCATTTCTAAAAACAAAAAAGCCATAAATATAAGGACGAATTATCGCGGTACCACCTTATTTTATGACTAATCATACACTCTTCTTCTTAACGCGAAGTAACGTTTTATACTCCAAAGCAACCTTCTTACCCATCCATACTTGTTTACACCATCCACAAGCTCTCTATAAAAGACTATGGTAATACTCCTCTTCTTCCACATATCTAAGTGATATTATAAAGGAATCTTTTACTTTTGTCCACCAAAAATTTTAACTAATCTTTTAACTAAACCTTCATTTTTCTTCTTATCATTATCTTTAGAGTCAGTATGAACCTCTCCTAAACGATGTTTAATAATTCCATACCTCTCTAAAATATTAACAATAACTTTATTTATATTATCATCCGTATTATTTAAATACCCATCATCAATATCTAAATCATATAAGTATTCTAATACCTCATCACAAGTCTTCTCCGGATTATTATAGATATATAAACAAGTATTAGCTACTCTCCCTAACATATCAGTAGACCCAATCCCATTCTCTAATAAAGTCTTACTAAAAGGTATTTTATCCATACTAATATTATTATAATACTCAATAATATCCTTACTCTTAGAATCTAACCCCTCTAAAACTTTCTCTAACTCTATAGACTCTACTCTATCCATAATATTACTCTTCCTAAAAGGATAATAATTATCAACCAAACACCCTACACTAGATGGTATCATCTGTAAAATACAATAAGCATTTAAAGCATTATCCAAGTGATTAGCTTCCTTAGGATCATAATATTTCCCATAGAATAAATAATAATTTCTTAAGACTTCCTTCTCTTTAGAACTTAAACTATCTAAATCTTCTTTAAAAGAACCATCTATCAGATTAGAATAATCCTTAACAACCCCATAGCTTCTTAAAATAGAATTAATATAATCATTAAGACGAATATTTCTACTACCCCTAATCTCATCATTAATCACAAACTCATCATTATCTAAGAAATTCTCTAACTCCTTACTAGACACCCCATATTTAGCAAATAAACAAGCCCTAGCAAATAAAGCATAATCATAATTACTTATAATTCCCTGATCACTAGATAAATCAATATCCGGTCTTAAAGCCGCCGCCGTAACCGGCATAAAATAATCAATCTTAATACTATTATTAAAATCTCTTACCTCTTCACTAGCTTGACTAATCAACGTAAGTTCATCATCTAACTTACTAGAATATACCCCTTTAGGATCAAATACAAAATCCCCTAAATGGACAACCTCAGTCCCAAAATCTGCTGGAATAGTCTCCAAAATACAATACATATTTTGAAAATTATCAATAGCATCGATATCTAAAGGATCAAAATTCTTCCCATAAAATGCTTTATAAATAATTAATAACTCTTTTTCTCTTTTTGTTAATTCCATAACATCCTCCTGTATAAATTATATTAGCACACTTTACCCCTCATCACACATATTTTTAAATTATTTTCCTATTTTTTTAAACAAAAAGTCCTATTTTCTTTTCTTAGATGGTTATAAACACAATCTATAGCATCCCTCATTAACTCATCTATATCCTCTTTTTCTAAACCATATCCTCTATAACCAATTCCCATATTATTTAGGATATCTATTCCGGGAACTGTATAAAATAACTCATATATATAGGATAAATCTATTCCTAGATAATTATCTTTATTTTCTATAATATAATCCCACTTCTCTTGGTATTCCTTATCTAAAGATTCTCTTACTAAATTATTCTTTAAAGGACTTATCATAATAGCATTTATCATTCTAAGAAGCATATTATTAATAGCACTATCCCCATAACCTTCACTATCTAAAATCTTCTTAAATTCTTTAGGACTACATAATCTTTTAATCTCACTACCCTTAATATAATCATAAACTTTATTTTCTTTAGTATAAGCTTTAGCATTATTAGTCTTAATAACCTTTTCTCCCCTAGTATCCTTAATCTCAATTAAATCTTTATAATCTTTATCATAATTATAAACATAACTAATCATCGTTGAAACATTACTAGCTATCACTTCTTTTAGATACATATCCAAAGTCCTTAAATTATCCTTATCTTCCGTAAACACCACCGCATTAGCTCCTAAGATACTACCACAATCCGCTAAATACTCCTTATAAGCCAGTAAAAACTCCTCTTCATATCCTTTCTTTATCTTATACTTAAGAATAAAAGGCACCATTCTCATTAAAGATTTATTTGCTTCCATACCCATTATCTTTGTTATACCATAGATACTTCTATTAGATAAACCACTCTTAGCAGAATCACTAAATATCTTTAAAACCAAAGCATTCACCAAAGGATTTTTAACCTCTATTAAACTAAAAATCATAAAGAAATAATTAAAATCTAACTTAAACTCTCCCCTAGTCTCTAAAAGTTCCTCTTTAATTTCTTCAATATAAGAAATCATGTTTTCATAAAGCTCTCGACATCCCTTGATATCATGAGCCCCCTTCTTTAACATCTTACAATAATTAATTGCTATATCTAAACTCTTAACAAAATCATCTATTGCTATATCCGGTATTTGATATTTCATAATACTAACTCCTTTTTAATACTAGTTCTTCTAATATTATATCTTTCTTCTAGAGACTTAATCTCTTCTATTAAGAAGAAATCTAAATCATCCTTTGTATAGCCATATCCTAAGTATTCCCTACTCCCAATAATAATATCCATCCCCGGAATAGTTAAGAAATACTTATATATAGCCTCTAAACTTATCTCTAAACCATCATTTTTCTTCTCCATAAGACCTTCTAATTCCTTAGAAGTCTCTATATCTAGGGATTTTACTCTTCCCAGAACTAACTTATCTATCTCTTCTGAAGGTAACATCTCTATAGCCTTAATCATCTGTCTATTTAAACTAAATCTAGCCATATCACTATATCCATTAGAAATTAATAACTCATCAAAGACTTTCGGATCTAAGACTTTTTTTACCCCCGTACCATCAATATAATCATGGACTTTATTTTCTTTAGTATAAGCCTTAGTCTTATTAGAAACATACTCTTTTTTATAATCATTACTCTTTACATAGATTTCATACATCTTAGGAAGTTCTAAAGTGCTAGCCTCTACTACATGAAGTTGTTTATCTATTATCTTTTTATCAACCCTCGTCCCATTGATAAACTCTAAATAATCATGCCCACTCTTAAGATATTCTTTATAACTAGAGATAAATAAATCCCTCGCCCCTTCTTTTAGAAGATAACCATCAAAACAAGATACTAAAATCTTTTCTCTTTCCATATTATACTTATCAAAGTTTCCTAAAGAAACATTATTCCTTAGAATATCTATTACTAACATCGTAAAAAACACATTATTAGTCCCTACACAAGCCATAATCGCATCAAAATTATCAATATACTTCTTATCCGCAGAAGATAAATTATAAATTAACCCCTCAATCGAATTTTCTAACTCTCTAGTCCCCTTAATTCTCTTACTAAAAAGTTCATAATTTTCTTGATATTCCGATGTATCCTGATCCTTAGAAGCCCCTAAAAAAGAATAACTAATCTCCTGTAGCTTACCATTCAAAAGAACCTCTAAATTAGCTAGATTTCTTCCTAAACTCCTTAATAAATCAATGAATGCTCTTAATGTTGTCTTAGGTATTTTATATTCCATAAATATCTCCCTTGTCATTAAACTTTTGGTCTTATATTCTAGCATCTTTATCTTATTTGTCAATAATATTTTGGCATTTTCCAAGGTACTAAAAAGTTCTTTTAAAATCTTAATTTATCTAGTATTTTAACTTATTAGAACAGGATTTTTATTGTAAGAAGATTATTTTTATAGTATAATTTGAATAGTTAGAATAAAGGATTGGTAAGTATGGATACAAATAATAAAACAAGTACGGTTGTTGATGTCTTAGATGATGGTAATCTAAGATTTACCCAAGAAGATAATACTCCCAAGATTAATAATGTCTTTACAGAGTTTGAATATGATAAAATTCCCGTTGTTGATTTAGTTAATAAGATGATTAATGATGCGGTTGAAAAAAGAGCATCAGATATGCACTTTGACCCTACTCCTGATGTTTTAAATGTCCGTATTCGTGTCGATGGAGATTTAATTTTATATGCTAAAGTTCCCGCTAGTGTGAAGAAAAATTTAACTACTCGTATTAAGATTATCTCTGGAATGAATATTACCGAGACAAGACTTCCTCAAGATGGCGCGATTAAAATGACCCATAATGATGCCCCCTTAGATATGCGTGTTTCGGCCTTACCTATCGTTGATGGGGAAAAAATAGTTATCCGTATCTTAGACTACTCCCGAAGTTTAGCCGGTCTTGATACCATTGGTCTATCAAAGATTAATTATGATAAAGTCTTAAGAATGATAAATGTTCCCAATGGAATTATCTTAGTAACCGGGGCCACTGGTTCCGGTAAATCAACCACCGTTTATTCGATGTTACAAAAACTTAATCGCGTTGATACTAATATTATTACCGTTGAAGATCCCGTCGAAATGAAAATGCCTGGTCTAAATCAGGTTCAAGTTATGAGTGAAATTGGCTTAACTTTTGCAGCCGCCTTACGTAGTATCTTACGTCAAGACCCCGATGTTATAATGATCGGAGAAATTCGTGATGATGAAACCGCCCGTATTGCTGTTCGTGCCTCTATTACAGGGCACTTAGTATTATCAACACTTCACACTAATAATGCTCTTAATACCATTGAACGTCTACTAGATATGGATGTTGAACGTTACCTTTTAGGATCGGCTCTTACCGGGGTTATTGCCCAGAGACTAGCTAAAAAACTTTGTCCTAAATGTCGTAAGGCTCGCCCTGTAACCACTTATGAAAAAACCGTCTTTAAATTAGCCCTAGGACTCGATGTTAACGAGGTCTATGAAGCAGTCGGTTGTAAACATTGTATCAATGGTTTTATGGGTCGTATTGCCATCCATGAAGTCTTAATGTTAAATCAAGATGTCAGAGATGCTATCGTCAATAATACCTCTAAAGAACACTTACGTAAAATGGTCTATGATAAAGGACATACCGTTACTCTTTTACAAGATGGCTTAGAAAAAGTTATCAGTGGTGATACAACCTTCGATGAAATTGTCCAAATAATTGATGTTGAAAGTGACTTCGGTGAAGATGAACAAGAACTAAAAGATGCCTTACTAGGTAAAACCAAGAAAAAAGAAGAAGAAGATGCCAAAGTCATAAATAACATTAGTGGTAACTTAGAAGAAGTCTTAACTTCTCCCGAAAACCAATCTCCTACTGATACTTCCTCTGTCGAAATAAATAATCAAAAGAAAACTGACTACGATATCTTGTAATCAGTTTTTTCTTATATATTATTAAAATCTAACCCTTCTTCTAAAGCAATATCTTTAAATTCTACTTTAAACTTCTCTATATCTTTCTTTAAAGAATCTTCATAAACACTCTTCGTATTACAAATAGCCTCATAAATATGTTTAAGTCTAACTTCTTTGGTATTATCAAATAAAGCATAACTAAAAGCATTAGAAAGAATAGCTAAACAAATATCGGGATACCTCGAAGAAATCTCATAGATTCTTTTATATTCATCCGTCATATCCACAATAAACGCAAATATCTTCTCTTTAATAAAATCCGTATAAGGCATAACTAAATGCATTTGTTTTTCTATCTTAGGAAGAGTCCCCATCAAAATCTTAATAGTCGTTTGTCTATCCGCTTCTTTAACATCAACTTTTTGAAACCTTCTTAAGAAAGCCCTATCTCTTATAATATATTGCTCATACTCTTCCGTTGTAGTAGCCCCTATCATCTTAATTTCTCCTCGGTCTAACCCCGCTTTAAAGATATTAGCTAAATCCATCCCTGATTCACTATTATTCCCCTTAATAAGTAAATGTGTCTCATCAATAAAAACAATCGTCTTTTCTCTTTTGGCTAACTCTTTTACTAAAACATCTACTCTAGTCTCTTTTTGCCCAGCAATCTCATAATCCCCAATAATTGAAGAAGCATTAAGTTTAAATAAATCATAGCCAAATAACGCATTAGGAACCATATTATTCTTAATCCGATAAGCAAGTCCTTCAACAATCGCCGTCTTACCAATTCCCGCCTTACCTACTAAAAGAGGAGATTTCTCTGGTGATAAAAGAATTAAAATCATCTGTTTAATTTCTTCTTCTCTACCAATCGCCGGATCCGTAATATAATCCCTATCTACTAAATTCTCTGCATATCTTTCTAAAAAGCTTATATTTTTCTCTTCCATAATTAATTCACCAAAAATATTATACAAGAAAACTAGTATCTAGACAATCAAAAATAATTCTGTTAAAATAAGAAGTCCCGAGGGGAAGTGAAAATATTATGGAAATTAAAATTAATCATCTTACTTACGGTATTATGAATATTGCCATAGAAACCCGTAGTAAAGATCATACTAATTACGAAGTAAAGATTACCGATGTTACTTTATATAAGGATAATCATATTAAAAATAGAGAAATATCTAATCTTAAACTAAATACTTTAAATCCTGATAGTCTAGAAATTCTAAAGACTTCTAAAGATTATCCAAGAAATATGATTATTGGAATTATTAAATCTTCTTTAGGTATGACATTTGCGGGAATTAATATTAATACGCATCGTGATGAATTAACAACCAAAAGAGAACAAAGTCAAAATAAAACTTTATTATTGGCCAAAAAGAACTTTTCTGGCTATGCCCATACGCCAAAAGTTATCAATTGGTAAATTGTATTAAACTTTTTCGGAAACTAGTTAATTTTATATTGACTTATAGGCTTAAATAGGGATATAATTAACTAGTAATTGATGCCTGATTAGCTCAGTCGGTAGAGCGCACGGCTGTTAACCGTTAGGTCGTAGGTTCGAGTCCTACATCAGGCGCCATTTATGTTAATTACAGTCTTCTAGACTGTTTTTTTATTGTAAACCCAATCTTTCTTCATATAATAATATTCTATTTTAAGCTTTATAAAAATGGTGAATTAAAACTCACCATTTTTTTCTTCTAATAATTTCTTTTTTCTAAAACAAAATTTATTCTTATTATATAGATATATTATTCATATAATCATGATTCAATGAATTTAAACATATAGCATTACATCTTTTATCTAAAAATGCCACAAATTCTTCCCCTAGAATAATTTTTAAAGTTGAAAACAACTTATTATTAGGATCAGTTAACTTAATATCCATATAATTAGCCATTATTTCCTCAAATTGCCTAACCTCTGAATTTTGATAATAACTTTCACCATGTCCAGCAGTCATTTTAGGAGCTTTTTCAACAATAGTATAGTTATCTATAATATCCACAATCCCACCATCAATGGCTTTTCCACTGTAAATGGCATCTATTATATCTTCAATCTTATATACTGTACTAGATATCTTTGTAGAAAAACGATTGATTGTCTCGGAATTTAATTTAGATGAATAACTATTAATATCAGCATCTTCTTTAGCTTGAATAAAATTCTGAAGTAATTCATCTAATTCTATCTTTTTACAAATTTTCAAAAGTTCCATAATTAAACTCGTACTATGATCATCAGCTAAAAAAGCTCTTTTAAAAGTATAATACTCATCAGGAACATTCCCATTACTATAAGTAAAAGATAACAAATGAGTAAATTCATGAAATAAATCATATGGATTCTTTAAATAAACCGTATTAGAAGAAGCTAAATAATATGAAGAAGATATACTACTATTATAAACCAATTGAATTGTAGGATTAACCATTTTAAAAACATATATTGCCGAAAAAAAGCTATCTGCCATATCTCTATTTTTACTAATAGCGAAATTATAAGCATCAGCAAGAGCCTTTTTTTCCATTTCTCCCGGAAATAAATTTAACAAATCATTAATATTAGCCATACAAAAAACCTTCCTTATCTTTTATATTTTTCGAACCCCAGATAAAACTGAGTTGGAGCATCACAAGTAAAAGTCATTTCTTTGTTTGTCAAAGGATGTTTAATAACTAATCTATTTGCATGAAGTCCTAAACGACTTAAAGAATTAATCTTCGCATCATACTTCTTATCCCCCACGATTGGATTACCTATATAAGCAAGACTAGCTCTTATTTGATTCTTTCTTCCGGTCTTAATCCTTACACTTATTAGACTTTGAGTCTTATTAGTATCTAATACTTCATACTCCGTAACACTAGATAAACCCTTATCACTAACATATACATAATGATTCTTATCTTCTTGTAAATAGAATCTTAAAGTATCTTTTTTCTTAGGAAGTTTACCTTCTACCACTGCTCTATATTCTCTAGTATATCTTAACCAATCTCTTTGTAATAACTCTTTTAATCTTGGATTCTTAGCAAACAAAACAATCCCTGAAGTATCTTTATCTAATCGATGAACAACAAAGACTTTTTGATTCTTCTTATGAAGATACTCTCTAACCTCGTGATATAAAGTTCTCTCCCGCTCTTTATCAGTCCCTACCGTTAATAACTTACTAGGCTTATTAACTACTAAGATTTCTTTATCTTCATATATAATATTTAACTTTTTCACTCTAATTCATCCTTTTCTTTTAAGTAGTTTTCATATTCATCTAAACAAGCAAATATCTCTTTACTACTCTTACAAGTACAAATCTTATTCTTCATTTCCTTACTCTTAGGCATCCCTTTTAAATAGTATAAAATATGACTCCTAATTTCTAAAGATGCACTTATTTCATTGGTATCTTCACATAATAACTTATAATGATATCTCATCATTTCTATTTTCTCTTGATTAGTAACTATCTTAGGTTCTTCACCACTTTCTAAATAATTAACACAATCTCTAATCAACCATGGGTTCCCTAGTAGTCCCCTTCCAATCATCACAGCATCACACCCGGTTTCATCAAGCATCTTTTTAGCTAGATAACAACTAGTAACATCTCCATTACCAATTACCAGAATCGATACTGCTTCTTTAACTTTCTTAATAATAGACCAGTCGGCTGTTCCTGAATATCCTTGTGATCTCGTTCTACCATGTACTGCTATGGCTTTTGCTCCCGCTTCTTCACAGACTTTAGCCACTTCTACGGCATTAATATGTTCATTATCCCAACCAGCTCTAATTTTAACTGTCACCGGAACATTTACAGCTTTAACAACCGAAGATACTATTCTTTTAATCTTTTCCGGATTTTTTAAAAGGGCACTCCCTGCTTGATTTTTAATAGCTACCTTAGGAACAGGACACCCCATATTAATATCTATAATATCCGGATGTTGTATTTTTTCCACTAATTTAGCGGCTTCTACAAAAGATTCTTCATCACTACCAAATATCTGTTGACTAATTGGTCTTTCCTCTTCACTCATCTTAAGTAAATCTAAAGTCTTTTTACTCTGATAACATAAAGCTTTATCACTAACCATTTCTGCATAGATTAGCCCTGCTCCCATCTCTTTTAAAATCTTCCTATAAGAAGTATTAGTAATCCCCGCCATTGGTGCTACTACTACTTTATTTTTTATCTCTACATTACCAATTTTCATCTCTTCACCCACTTACTTCTTAATAATTATACTACCAACTTCTTCGTAAGTGCATCTTATCATTAATTTTTTACTTTGTCTAGATATTTTTTCTTCCAAGAAAATTAATTTCAAAAAAAGAGACTAATCTTTCCTTTGAAACTTAATCTCTACTGTATCATTTTGCTTTAACATAAAACCATTCGCATCATCTGTATCTAAATGAATCTCTAAATATCCATCCTTACTAGTCTTAAAGAAAGCTTCAATTATCCCTTTCTTTTCTCCATCTATAATCACTCCGACTGGTTCATCATCAGCTACCCCCCACTCTTTAGCAAGAGCCTCTGAGATATGGATATGTCTATTAGCAATAATTCCACAAGGAAGAGTAATCTTATCCTTAGGACCAATTATTTCTAATTCACTAGCACCATCTAAATGCCCACTTTTTCTCACCGGAGGATTAATTCCTAGTTTATAACTATCAGTCTTAGAGACTTCTACTTGATTATAGGAGCGAAAAGGTCCTAAGACTCTAACTTTCTCTATTGACCCCTTAGGTCCTTTAATAATAACTGTCTCTTCCGATGCAAATTGTCCTGGTTGATTTAAAGCTCTCTTAAAAGTTAATTCACTCTTACCAAATAACTTTTCATATACTTCCTTAGTCAAATGACAATGTCTATTCGATACACCTACACTTATCTTCATAAATACCTACTTTCTACAGTATAAATTATATCAGAAAATAACTCTTAAATATATATTTTTCTTTATAGATTTTATAGGTGATATGGATCATCCATAGTCCCTGTTCCCAATTTCAATACTTCTGGTTTTAAATTTAAAACAGGTCTTACGCCAAGAGAAAGTTTCATTGTATAATAGCCAAATGCACCACCGTTTGGATAAACATACATGCCATATGCATCTGCATCAGAAAACCACACTGGCGTTAATGTCCAATAAAAACCCCCAGAATATAAGTAATAACCCTTATTTTCACTCTGCCATCCACCAGCTAGAGTAACCTCATCAGTACTAATAAGACCAATTGGATGAGTTAAAGCTCCATTACCATTGCTAGTATCACTCACCGTAAAAGCATCATTCTGTTGTGGACAAAATAACATAGCTTTGTAATTGCCAATTGTATCAGCACTAATAGAATCATCGGCAAATAATCCCCAACGATAATGTGTTTTACTCATACCAGCACCGGTTCCTGGATTACCAAGTGAAAAGCTTCTATCATTACAAAAAATATTATCAGCTAAATATTGTTCGTTATCAGTGCCTAATATGTTTGCTTTATACCAATTATCTAAGTAAGTTTTTATAGTTGAATCATTTGTGTTAGTTTGAGCTACTTCTTTGCTGGAAGTTCCATAACTGACGTAACCATATTTTATTGTAGCACTAGAACTCCCAGCAGTCACATCCATTATTTTATATAGTGTATTTACACTAGAAGGTAAACTAGTCGGAGTATAACTAGCATAATAATATCCAATGTAATCAGTAGTAAAATTACTACCAAGTACCTGAATTGGATTTTTCAAAGTAAACATTTTTTTATTTTCATCAAACATATATTCTTTTGAAATATAAAACGTACCTGTATTTGCAAAATTGTTTGATGAGGAATACTCAGTCGATTCTACTATGGCATCACGATTACCATACATATATCCTACATAAGCATTATCAGCTTGACTAATATTAAATTCACTCGTACCAGTCAGTCTATCTTCACTTTCCTCACCATTAACGTGAGCAGAAGTACCATCATAGATTACTCTAATCGAACCATCACCATTAATACGAACGATTCGCCAATAAAAACCTGCAAACTTCACATAATTATTTGTTACATTTCCACGGTAATAATAAGAGTCCCCATATGCATCTTTGGTCTTACATAAGTAGCCGTTAGTGCTCTCCACCGTTGCTAGTGCAGTTAAACTTATCGTACCATCACTATTCATAGCCGGGCACTTACCAGTTGTATCCAATTGGGCAACAACTTTATCAGCAGGACTGTACTTTTTAAAATACACATTACATTTAGTTCTCTTAGTTAAATTAGTTAATACTATTCCCCAAGTATCATTATCCCAACTAGCTAAAGCATCATTATCACAGACTATTTTATCTACTACATAACCATCATTCTTACCAGGTATACTCTTAGAATATTCTCCATCTATATAAGCTCCTACTACTATATCCCCTTGAATAAAATCCCCTACTGTAGTTCTTACTACTTCTTCCTCTTTAAAGACACTAAACTTAGAATAAGCAAAGTATATTCCTATTAATAATACTAA
>CAKOOW010000014.1 GCA_934098445.1 uncultured Bacilli bacterium | reverse complement strand
TGATATTGGGAAAGCTATTGACTATGAAGTTGAGGGTTCACATGTTGAGTTAGGGGTAATGTTAGCTAAAAAATATCATGAAGATGAAGTGGTTATTAATGCGATTGCATCTCATCATGGTGATTGTGAGGCTACTAGTGTTATTGCTGTTTTGGTACAAATTGCTGATACTTTGTCGGCAGCACGTCCAGGAGCAAGAAATGATTCTATAGAAAATTATGTTAAGAGATTAGAACAACTAGAAGAAATTGGTAATTCTTTTGAAGGGGTTGAAAAGACTTATGCAATGCAGGCAGGAAGAGAAGTACGGGTTTTAGTAAAACCGGAAGAAGTTAATGATGCTAAGGCTAAAATTATTGCTCGTAATATGAAAGAAAAAATTGAAGCCGAAATGCAATATCCAGGGACGGTTAAAATTACCGTTATTAGAGAAACAAGAGCTTCAGAAGAAGCAAAATAGATTGCTATATCTTAAATAATGTGGTAGGATACTATTACTTATTGTTGAATTAACTGGTTAAAGTTTTAGAAAGAAGTTATTATGGAAAGATTACAAAAAGTTATAGCAGCAGCAGGTATTGCTTCAAGAAGAAAAGCTGAAGAATTAATAGTGGCTGGTAAAGTAACTGTTAATGGGAAAGTTGTTAAGACTTTAGGAACTAAAGTTAGTGGTGAGGATATTATTACGGTTAATGGTCATCAACTTACGAAAGAAAGTTATGAATACTATTTACTTAATAAGCCTAGAGAATATATTTGTAGTGTTAATGATGAATTTAAAAGAAAAGTGGTTACTGATTTAATAGCTACTAATAAGAGAATATATCCGGTTGGGCGCCTTGATTATGATACTACAGGACTTTTGATTTTAACGAATGATGGAACTTTAGCTAATATTTTAATGCATCCTAAGAATGGGGTTGAAAAGACTTATGTTGCTAAGATAGAGGGTAATTTAACTATGGAAGAGTTGCATAAGTTAAAGATGGGAATTGTCATTGATGGTGTTCTTTGTAAGCCATTACGGGTTAAGATTAAAAAACATGATATTGTGAAATGTGTTGATATTGTCGAAGTAGTTATTACTGAAGGTCGTAATCATATTGTTAAGAATTTATTTAAAGCTGTTAATCATGAAGTTATTAAATTAAAGAGAGAAAAGTATGGTTTCTTAGAGTTAGGTAGTTTAAAATCGGGGGAGTATCGCCCATTATCAATTAAAGAAGTACATCGTTTGTATGCTTATAAAAAGTAAGGGTTTAGTACAAGGTTATTAAACTCTTTTTTGAAGGGAGAGAAGTAATATGGAATATGAGTTATTAGCGCCTGCTGGAGATATGGAATGTTTAAAATGGGCGATTGAAGCTGGTTGTGATGCCGTTTATTTAGGGGGAAGTCGTTTTGGTGCTCGAGCTTTTTCGAAAAATTTTAATGATGAAGAGTTAGGACAGGCGATAAGTTATGCCCATCTTTATGGAGTTAAAGTTTATCTTACTTGTAATACTTTAGTTTATGAGTCTGAGGTCGAGGAGTTTGTTGATTTTGTTCGTTTGGCTTATCAAAAGGGAATAGATGCTGTTTTAATTCAGGATTTAGGTATGTATGATTTGATTCATCAGAAGTTTCCTGATTTAGAAATTCATGCTTCGACCCAAATGCATATCCATAATTTAGAAGGGGCTATTGTGGCTAAAAAGCTTGGCTTTAAAAGAATTGTGTTAGCTCGAGAAACTAATTTAGAAACAATAAAGAAAATTAAAGAAGAAACGGGTTTAGACATCGAAGTATTTGTGCATGGGTCTTTATGTGTTTCTTATTCGGGACAGTGTTTATTTTCGAGTTTGGTTGGCGGAAGAAGTGGTAACCGAGGGTCTTGTGCTGGTAGTTGTAGACTTCCTTATGATATTATTTCTAAAGATAATGAAGTTCTAAATAAAGATAAGAAGTATCCGTTATCAATGAAAGATTTGTGTGCTATTAGTAGTATTGGTAACCTAATAGATATTGGGGTTAATTCTTTTAAAATTGAAGGAAGAATGAAATCAAGAGAGTATGTTTATTTAGTAACTAAGTTATATCGTGATGCGATTGATAGCTATTTAAAGACAGGAAAAGTTTTTATTAATTATGATATTTTGGGAAAATTAAAAAAGGTTTTTAATAGAGAGTATACTTTAGGATATTTAAATAATGTTTCTAATAATGATGTGGTTAATGGGAAACAACCTAATAATGTTGGGGTTAAGATTGGGAATGTTATTAAGATAAAGGGGAAAAATGTTTTTATTAGACTTAGTGATGAACTACATATTAATGATGGTTTAAGAATAAAATCTAAAGATAAAGAAACGGGAGTTTTAGTTAATGACTTTTACTTAAATGGTAAGTTAGTTAAAGAGGCTTCTAAAGATGATATTATTAGTATTTTAGTGAAGGGGGAGGTTTCTTTAGATAGTGATGTTTATTTGACTTCTTCTAAGTATATTGAAAAAGAAATAGAAGAGTATATTAAAGAAAATCCAAGAAAAGTTAAAATTAAAGGAGTTTTTGAAGCTTTTAAAGATGAGGTAATGTCTTTTAGAATAAGTGATGGGAAGAATAGTGTTACTATAAGAGAATATACACCGGAGATTGCTAGTAAGTTACCAACTAGTAAAGAGACTATTAAAGATAAGTTAAGTAAGCTGGGGAATAGTGTTTATACCTTGGAAGAGTTAGAAATTAATATAGATGATAATCTTTTTATACCTCTTACTTTCTTGAATGAAATTAAGAGAAAAGCAATAGATAAGTTAGATGCGGAAAGATTAAGAGTAGTTCCTTTTAAAGAAGAAGAGTATTATGTAAGTCTATCTGATTTTGCGGTTTCTAAGAATATTAATGCTTATATACATTATGATTATGAAATAGAGAGTCCTGGTAGATATAAATATGTTTATTGCACTGATAAAAAGACTAAATATATAAGGGCTTATTCTAATGTTGTTAAGGAGTATGATAAGTCTAAAGACTTAGTATTAGTGGGAGAATTAGGGGGATTGTTATTAGATAATATTCATACGGATTATTCTTTTAATGTGGTTAATTCTTATACAATCGCATTTTTACATAGAATGGGAGTTAAAAAGATTACTTTATCTTTAGAACTCACGAGAAACCAGATAAAAGAGATGTTAGAAGAATATATTAAAAGATATGGGGTAAGACCTAATGTAGAAGTTATTGTCTATGGATATGAAAAAGTTATGACGATGAAATATCTTTTGAATCAGGATTATCTAGGAGGAGTATGTTTACAAGATAAGTTTGGTAATAAGTATTATTATCAAGAGAATAATGGTTATTGTGAAGTATATTATCATAAAAAACTAGATAATCGGGAAGTGGAGTATTATAGTTTAGGAGTTAATCATATTCGATATAACCTTTACAAATTTAAATAAAAAAGATACAATGGTGGTATAACTAGTAAGGAAGTTTATTTTATGTGGCAAGCAATTTATTATATATTTTTTACTTTAACATTATTTTATGGACTTTATTATTCTTTAACAGGACTATATGGTTTTCTTAAGCCTAGAAAGTTTAAGATTGTTCCTTTTGAGGCTAAAAGTAAGTTTGCAATTGTAATAGCGGCTCGTAATGAAGAGGCGGTTGTAGGTAATTTAGTTAAATCAGTTTTAGATTCTAATTATCCAAGAGAGTTATTTGAGGTTTATGTGGCGGTTAATAATACGACTGATAATACGGCTAAAGTAGCTAAGGAAGCGGGCGCAATTGTTATTGATGTTAAAGAAAAAGTTAAGTCTAAGGGTGAAGTTTTAAGATATGTTTTTAAGAAGTTAAAGAATCGTAAAGATATTGATGCTTATATAATTTTTGATGCTGATAATATTATTCATCCCGATTTTTTAGCGCGTATGAATGATACTTTATGTTGTGGATATCGAGTAGCTCAAGGGTTTAGAGATAGTAAGAATATAAGTGATAACTGGATAAGTGGGTCTTATTCACTTTATTACTATATGCAAAATTTCTTTTTTAGTAAGGCTCGTATGACAATGAATCAAAATGCTTCGATTAATGGTACGGGTTTTATGGTAAAAAAAGAGCTTATTGAAGAGATGGGCTTTCCAACGCAGACTTTAACGGAAGATATTGAGTTTACAGCATTATGTGCTTTAAGAGATGAAAGAATTGCTTTTGTGGAAAATGCGGTTACTTATGATGAACAACCGGTTGAGTTTAAGGCTTCTTGGAAACAAAGAAAAAGATGGTCAGTTGGATGTTTACAGTGTTTAAAGCTTTATTGGAAAGATTTACTTGGTCATTTCTTTAAGACGGGAAGTCAGCCTTCATTTGATATGTTTATGAATTTTGTGGCTCCAGTTGTTCAGGTTATTTGTTTGGCTGAGTTTGTGGCTTTAATTTTCTTTAGAATTTTTAATATTCGTTTATATGATATATTCTCATCGCTTTTCTCAAGTGGAGCAATATTTATGATATTGACTTATGTTAGTGGGGTTGTTGTTAGTATCTTTATTTTAAAATATAATAAAAGAAAAGCTAAGAATTTACTTTCGGCGATTGCTTTATTTGCGGTATTTATTCTAACTTGGATACCAATTAATGTGGTTTGTTTATTTACTAAGGATATGAAATGGGAAGAGATTAAACATAATAGAGGGATTGCTTCTAGTGAGATGAAGTTTAATAAATAATTATGTTAAAAAAGATAAATAAGAATTTAATGTTAGATGAATATGAAATTAGTGTCTTAAAGAGATATGATATTGATATTAGTGAGTGTTCTTCTTTAAGAGAGGTAAGCTTATTAGTAGAACGTTTCATGAATAATTATGAACTTGATAGTGAAGAACTAGATGAATTAGATTATATTTTAGAAAAATTACAAGAAAGAAATTATTACGAAAATACAAATAAATAATACTTTTATAGGTGTTATTTTTTTTCGCTTGTGATATAGTAATATTTATTCAAGTCAAGACTTATCTTTTAAAAAATATAATGTTATACTAAGAATTGTTGGGTGGTGATATTATGAAGTATAATCCTGTAGGAATAAAGACTGAATATACTTTACTTTCGAGTTTGATTAAGATAAAAGACTTAATTGAGTTTGCGAAGATTAATAATATCACGGCTTTGGGACTTTTAGATGATAATTTGAATGGAGTTATGGAGTTTTATGATAATTGTCTTCTTAATAATATTAAGCCTTTGATAGGGCTTAAAGTTACTTTAGATAATAAGACTTTCTATTTATATGCTAAAGATTATGATGGCTATTTAGAGTTGGTTAAGATTAATAATAAGATAGTTTTAGAAGAAACTTTAGATTATAGTATGCTTGCGAGTAAGAATATTTATATAGTTATTCCTTATTCTTTTAAAGAGACTTTGGAAGAGTTAAAGAGATTTAAAGATGAAGAAGATATCTATTTTAGTTATACTTCATTGGAAGAGAAGAATAGTCTTAGAATTCTTAGTGATAATTTATTGTTTCTTAAAGAGATTAGAGTTTTAAGAAAGGAAGATACTGTTTATTTAGAATATCTTAAGAAAATTGGGGATACTTCTTTTGATGATAGTAATTGCTCTTATGAAGATAATCTGGATAATGATGATATCTTAAGAATAAAGAGATTTATAGATAAAATAGATATAAGAATTGATAAATCTAAAAGATATATTCCTACGTTTGATGAGAGTAAGGATAGTAAGAGTTATCTATATAGTTTGGCTTTTTTGGGACTTAAGAAGAGATTAGATAATGGCATAGAGGAAAGATATGTTAAGAGACTACAATATGAGTTAGATGTTATTGATAAGATGGGGTTTAATGACTATTTTTTGATTGTTTATGATTATGTTAAGTATGCGAAGAAGAATGATATTTTAGTAGGACCGGGGCGTGGTTCGGCGGCGGGAGCTTTAGTTAGTTATTGTCTAGGGATTACGAATGTTGATCCTTTAGAGTATAATCTTTTGTTTGAACGTTTTCTAAATAAAGATAGGGTAACGATGCCGGATATTGATATGGACTTTGAAGATATCAGAAGAGAAGATATGATTAAGTATGTTAGGAGTCGTTATGGGACTTTTAATGTGGCTCCGATTACGACTTATGGGACTTTACAAGCGAGACAAGTTCTTAGGGATGTTAGTAGTCTTGTGATTGTTGATGATAAGTTAATAGATGAGTTTATTAGTAATATTGATTCGAAGATGTCTTTGAAAGATAATTTAAGCAATGTAATAGTTAGTAAAATGTTAAAAGAAAATGGGGTTTTAAAGAAGATTTATAAAATTGCTATGAAATTAGAGGGTTTAAAGAGACATATGTCGGTTCATGCTGCGGGAGTGGTTATTTCGTCAGTTTCTTTAGATAAAGTGATGCCGGTTGTTAAGACTAGTGAGGGGATTAATACGGGCTTGACGATGGGTTATTTAGAAGAGTTAGGTTTTCTAAAGATGGATTTTTTAGCTTTATCTAATTTACATTTTATTCATGATATTTTAAGAGAGCTTCCGAGTGATTTTAATCTTAATAATATTCCTTTAGATGATAAAGATACTTATGATTTATTTAGTTTAGCAGATACGGATGGGGTTTTTCAGTTTGAATCTAGTGGGATGAAAAATTTCTTATTAAAATTGAAGCCTAGGTGTTTTGAAGATTTATATGCTGCAGTGGCGTTGTTTCGTCCGGGACCTATGGATAATATTGATTTATTTATCGAGAGAAAAAATGGTAGTCAAGTTACTTATATTGTGCCAGCTTTAGAGCCTATTTTAAAAGAGACTTATGGGATAATTGTTTATCAGGAACAGATTATGCAAATCTTAGTAACGATGGCTGGTTTTAGTATGGCGGAAGCGGATAATATTCGGCGAGCGATGAGTAAAAAGAAAAAGGAAATTCTAATTAAGGCTCAGAGTGATTTTATTAACAGAGCGATGGATAATGGTTATCAAAAGAGTGAGGCGGAAGCGGTATATGATTTGATTTTGAAGTTTGCTAACTATGGATTTAATAAGGCTCATTCAGTTTGTTATGCTTTGATTGGGTATCAGATGGCTTATTTAAAGGTCCATTTTAAGGAGATTTTTTTAGCAGGGCTTCTTAATATGAGTGTATCCAATAGTAAGAAGACGGAAGAGTATTTGAATGTGGCAAAGAGAATGCATATTACGGTGTTACTTCCGAATATAAATATTAGTACGGATAAGTATTTACATAAGAATAATTATCTTTTGTTACCTCTTAATACTATTAGAAATGTTGGGTCTAATACGATTAAGGTAATCTTAGAAGATAGGAAAATACAGGGGATATATAAAGATTATTTTGACTTAGTAGTAAGATTCTTTAGACTAGGGATTAAGAGAAATGTCATTGAGAGTTTAATAGATGGGAAAGCTTTAGATTTATTTAAGCTTAGTCATAAGACGATGTTAGAGGGACTAGATGAGGCTTTAAGATATGCTTTTGTTGTGAAGGACTTGGATGAGTCTTTGATAGAAAGACCTATTCTAAAAGAATATGCGGATGATATGAAGAGTTTAATGGATAGGGAGTATTCTGTGTATGGGTTTTATGTTAGTAATCATCCTGCTAGTAAGTATAATAATAAAGAGATAGTAAAAATTAAAAGAATAAGAGAGTATTTAGGGAAGAGTATTAATATGGTACTTCTTGTTAATGAGATAAAGAAGATTAAGACTAAGAGTAATCAGGATATGGCTTTTCTTTTGGGAAGTGATGAGACCGGAAAGATGGATTTAGTCTTGTTTCCCAAGAATATTAATTACTTAAATAATGTTAAAGTCGGAGACTTAGTATATGTTTTGGGGACAGTAGCGAGAAGATTAGATAAATATCAAATAAATATCAATAGAATTGAGGTGTTAGATAATGAGTAGTGAAGAGTTGTTTTTACAGAGTATAGGAATTACTAATCTGGAGAAATATAAAGATTATAAGATTAGAGATGTTACTTTAAATGAAAGAAAAAGGGAATTTAATGTGAAGATGGCTTTACCTGAGGTAGTAATTCCGGAAGATATTGATGGACTTTGGATGGCTTGTCGAAGAGGGATAAATGGGAATATTAAAGTTAATTTAGAACTTTTACAAGAAAAGAGAAATCCAGAGGAGATTATTAAGATTTTTAAGTATGTTTTAAATGATTTTACGAAGATGAAACCTTCTTTGATAGGGGTAGTAGATAATAATGTTACTTTAGATGATGATATCCTAGTACTTGAAGTTAATACTAAAGTCGAAGAAAAGATGATTTTAGATAGTGTGAAAGTCTTAGTGAGTAAATTAGAACTTTATGGAATTAGAGATGTTAATATTACGACAGTAGTTAGTGAGACTAAGCAAGAAGAGATTAAGAATTTGATTGCTTCTAGTCATGAAGAAGTTAAAGTAAAAGAGAAAACTCCTATTATTTTGGGTAAACATATTGATGGAGAGATTACACCGATTAATGAGATTATGGGTGAGATGCGTAATGTTGTGGTTGAAGGGTTTATCTTTGGCGAGATTGGGACTTTAGAGAAAGAGAAAATCAATATTATTACTTTGAAGTTTAGTGATAAGACTAATAGTATCTTAGTAAAAATATTTAAGAAAGATCATGATGAGTTCTTAAGTGTTATGGAGGAGATGAAAGCAGGGACTTGGTATCGGGTTCATGGTAATGTTGAGTTTGATAACTATTCAAAAGAGTTAGTGCTTGCTGTTCGCAATATGGAGCATATAGCTTCTAAAGATAGTAAAGCTAAAGATGAGGCAGAAGTTAAGAGAGTTGAGCTACATACGCATACGATGATGAGTGCGATGGATGGGGTTATTCCGGCGGAAGCATTAGTAAAGTATGCGTATAACCTAGGACATAAAGCGATTGCCGTGACTGATCATAACTGTGTCCAATCTTTTCCTGAGTTATATCATACGGTTGAAGCTTTGAATAAAGGGAAAGAGGCTAACGATCATTTTAAGGTTTTATATGGGACTGAGCTTAATGTTGTTAATGATGATATAGATGTAGTTTTTAATCTGCAAGAGTATAATTTGTTAGATCAGGAGTATGTGGTTTTTGATACGGAGACAACTGGTTTTTATGCGGGTAGTGATCAGATGATTGAAATTGGGGCTGTTAAGATTAAAAATAATGAAGTATTAGACCGTTTTGATGCTTTAATAGATCCTCATCGCCCACTTCCTCAGAAGATTACAGATTTAACTTATATTACGGATGAGATGTTAAAGGGTCAAGAAGATGAAGATGTTGTTACGAAAAAATTCTTAGATTGGGTTGGAGATTTACCGTTAGTGGCTCATAATGCGAAGTTTGATATTTCCTTTATGAGAGCAGCTTGTAATAAATATAATCTAGGAGAATTTAAGGCAACGGTTTTAGATACGATGAGTATGGCGAGAATGTTACATCCAGATTGGCCTAATCATAAACTTAGTACTTTAACTAGAAAGTTAAATATTCCTTGGGATGAAGATAAACATCATAGAGCTGATTATGATGCAGAAGGAACGGCTTATGCTTTTTATAAGTTTTGTAAAGAATTTGATGCCCAAAATATTTCAACTACGACGAAATTAGTAGCTAGTATAGATACGGAAAGTCTAGTTAAGTTTGCTTATCCTTTTCATGTGACTATTATTGCTAAAGATAGGGGAGGTCTAAAGAATTTATTTAAGATTATTAGTATGGCTAATACGAAGTACTTATATAAAAATGATCAACCGAAGATACCAAGAAGAGAGATAAATAATCTAAGAGAAGGGTTACTTATTGGGTCTTCTTGTATAAATAATGAAATCTTTGAGAAGGCTAGTAGTCTAGAAGATGAAGAGTTAGTTAATATGATGAGTTTCTATGATTATATAGAAGTTCAACCACTTAGTGTATTTTCGCATTTAATTGGACCGGAGAGAAAGTTTAATAGTGAAGTAGAAGCAGAAGGCTATTTGAAAAGGATTATTAGAGTAGCTAAAGAAGCGGGGAAACCAGTAGTGGCAACGGGTGATGTTCATAATCTAACGAAAGAGGATTTAATTTATAGAGAGATTATTATTAATCAGAAATTTAATGGTAAGTTACATCCTTTGAATAGAAAAGGGGTAAAAGTTCCTAATATGTATCTAAAGACAACGGATGAGATGTTAGAGGAGTTTAGTTTTCTAGGAGAAGAGTTAGCTTATGAGATAGTTGTTACGAATACGAATAAGATTGCTGATATGGTAGGAGAAATCGAAGTAATTATTGCTACTCCTAAACCTTTTGCACCGAAGATACCTAATTCTATTGAGACAATGACGGAACTGGTTTATACGAAAGCAAGGGACTGGTATGGAGAGGTATTACCTTATCATATTGAAGATAGATTAGCTAAAGAGTTGTATGGTGATTCTTTGAAAGAGGCTATAACTTATTATGTTAATAAAGATGAGAGTATTACGGATAAAGATAAAGAGATTTATGCGATTTTACATAAGACAATTGTTTTGGGATATGATGCGGTTAAAGATTATATTAAAGGGTATTTAAAGGATACTTTAGAAGAGATTCCTAATGATGAGGAATTGGATAAAGAAGCGAAGAAGAAGTTAGGGGGTATTATTGGTGCGGGGTATGATGTTATTTATTTGATTGCCCAGAAGTTGGTAAAACACTCTAACGATGAAGGATTCTTGGTAGGATCTCGTGGTTCCGTTGGGTCATCCTTTGTTGCTTGTATGATGGGGATAACTGAGGTTAATTCTTTGGCAGCTCATTACCGTTGTAGTAAGTGTAAATTAAGTATATTTAATGATGATGATGGTAATCCTTTAGGCTCTACGTATTCAAGTGGGTTTGATTTACCAGATAAAAAGTGTCCTCATTGTGATATTCCAATGATAAAAGATGGTCAAGATATTCCCTTTGCTACTTTCTTAGGATTTAATGCTGATAAAGTTCCTGATATTGATTTGAACTTCTCGGATTTAAACCAAGCTAGTGCTCATGAATATACGAAAGTATTGTTCGGCGTTGATAATGTTTATCGTGCGGGAACCATTGGAACCGTTGCGGAAAAAACGGCTTATGGCTATGTTCGAGGTTATTGTGAAGAAAAAGGTATTATCATGCGTAGCTTGGAAATAGAGCGTTTGGCAATGGGATGTACGGGGGTTAAAAGAACAACCGGACAACATCCCGGAGGCATTGTTGTTATTCCCGGTTATATGGAAGTTTATGATTTTACACCATTCCAATATCCGGCAGATGATCCTACTAGTGCTTGGCGAACAACTCACTTTGATTACCACGCTATCGATGCTGATGTCTTAAAACTAGATATTTTAGGTCATACTGACCCAACACAATTAAGAATGATTCAGGATTTAACAGGTGATGATATTACTAAGGTTCCTTTAGATGATAAAGCGACTATGTCAATTTTTACTTCTACTAAAGCTTTAGGAGTAACTCCGGAACAGATTATGTGTGAGACGGGAACTTTAGGAGTACCAGAGTTTGGAACCCCATTTACTATTTCATTAGTTAAAGATACTAAACCAACGACTTTTGCCGAGTTAATTAAAATCTCTGGGTTGTCGCATGGTACTGATGTATGGCTTGGCAATGCTCAAGAATTAATTGCTAATAATGTAGTACCATTTTCGAAGGTAATTGGTTGTCGTGATGATATTATGGTCGATTTGATGTATCAAGGTTTACCACCTTTTAAAGCCTTTAAGATAATGGAGTTTGTTCGTAAAGGAAGAGCTTCTAAACCTAAAGACCATGAAGAGTGGGAAGGTTATGTTAAACTAATGCAAGAATATAATGTTGAAGACTGGTTTATTGATTCTTGTGCGAAGATAAAGTACATGTTTCCTAAAGCCCATGCAGCTGCTTATGTTACTAGTGCTTTTCGTATTGCTTGGTATAAAGTACATAAGCCAATAATTTATTATGCGTCTTATTTTTCTACTCGGTTTGATGATTTTGATTTAGAAGTTATGGTTAAAGGCTATGATACAATTAAAGCTAAAATGGCAGAATTGATGGCTAAAGGATATGATGCTACTAATAAAGAATCTAGTTTATTAGAAACTTTAAAATTAGCTTTAGAAGCTACGGCGAGGGGAATAAAATTTTCTAATATTGATATTGAAAAGAGTGATGGGAAGAACTTTGTTATTGGCGATGAGCATACGCTTATTTGTCCTTTCAAAGTCTTAGATGGTCTAGGAGACTCAGTTGCGACAAAGATAATTGAAGAAAGAAATATTCAACCTTTTATTAGTATTGAAGATTTACAAAGTAGGGGAAAGGTTAGTTCAACTACTATTGATAAATTAAGAACTTTGGGTGTTTTAGATAACTTACCAGAAACTTCACAATTAAGTTTATTTTAACTTTAAAATATGGTATCCTATTAATAGGAGGATACAATATGTCAAAAAAAGAACGCAAAGAATATAATGATAGATTAATGTGCTATGCTATATTAATATTTACGATAGGTCTATTCTTAGGAAGTGGCTTGATAAGCCTAGGAATAAGAGCAGATAGTTTGAATGCTATTGGCTATTGTATAGTAGGGGCTGTAATCTTATTAACCTTTTTATGTTTATCTTTTGTAATGTATATTGAGATTAAGAGAGATGAAATAAAAGTGTTAGAAAAAGAAACTAATTAGAGCTGATTTAATTAGTTTTTTTCTGATGAAAAACTTTAAATATTAATAAGTGTATATAAATAATTCTAAAATTATTTAAAAAAAGATTTCCTTGTGCTACAATATTCTTGATTTAAGAACGATTGGAGGAAATATTATGAAAATAAGTACAAAAGAAATGAAAAAAATATCCAAAATAAAAAATTCTTTTTATGATGATTTAAAAATAGAATTTTTGTTTCATTCTAATCATTTGGAAGGCAGCACTTTTAGCAAAGAAAATTTAGAAAAATTATTATTTGATAAAAAAGTTACTGGTGAACATTTTTTGGATGACGTTGTGGAAACAAAAAACTCGTTAAATGTATTTGATAAAGTCATTAATGATTGTGATAAAACTTTAGATAAATTTATGCTATTTGATTGGCAAAGAGAGTTAAAGAAAGATACTGTTGATGAAGAAATTCATAATACTGGGTGTTGGAAGCAATATGAAAATAAATTGCGAAATGTTGATTTGAAATTAGCATATCCAAATGAAGTTGATAATTTAATGTTTAATTTACTTTTAGATTGGCAAGAAACGGTTAATCCAACTATCAATGATATAGCTAGATTTCATTATCGTTTTGAGAAAATTCATCCGTTTCAAGATGGCAATGGAAGAATTGGTCGTTTTATTATCCTTAAACAATGTTTAGAGGCTAATATTGATTTGATTGCTATTGATAATATGTATGAGAAAGAATATAAGTCAGCACTTTATAAAGCTCAAAAGACTGATGATGCCACCGATTTAGTAAATGTTTTTAAATTGTGTCAAGAACGATTAGATAGTAAAATGAAAGACTATGATAATTTTTTAAAACAAATTAAAGAAGAAATGTGCGAATAATAGTAGTAAATTTAAATAAGAAGTTTGATTTATAAATGATTAAATTCATCTTTTTTTAATTGCTTTAAGTGAAGATAGTCTTGTAAAAGCTGATTGACAAGTGATTAATACTTTGGTAGAATATTAATCGTTTTAAGGCTTTCTTAAAACCGCACTAAAAAGGTTAAAAGAGTTTGGTAACCACCTTAAGGGCGCGTCTTAAATTTATAAGGAGGGATAATATGAAAGCTATATTTGTAACAGGTGGAAAACAATATTGTGTTTCTGAAGGCGATGTTATTTATGTTGAAAAATTAGATGCTGAAGTTGGCAAAGAAGTTACTTTTGATGAAGTACTTATGGCTGGTGAAGTATTTGGTAATCCAACAGTTAAAAATGCAAGCGTTGTTGGTGTTGTTGAAAAACAAGGAAGACAAAAGAAAATTACTGTATTTAAGTACAAACCTAAGAAGAAATATCGTAAGAAACAAGGACATAGACAACCATATACTAAGGTTACTATTAAGTCTATTAATGTTAAGTAATTATGATAAAAGTGAACTATGTGGTATCTAATAATTTAATTAAAAGTGTTAGTATTAAGGGTCATGCTTTCTATGATACTTATGGCAAAGATATTGTGTGTGCGGCTGTATCTAGTATAGTTACAACGACAATAAATGATATTTTAGCCTTAACTGAAGATAAAATTAAATATGATACTCAAGATGGTAATGTTTTAATTACTGTCGTTAGTGATAATGAGGTTGTCGAGAAAATTTTAAATGTTATGTTAAATATGTTAAAAGAATTGGCAAGTGATTATCCAAAAAATATCAAAATAGGAGGATTAAAATGAATTTTATGAAATTGAATATCCAATTATTTGCTCACGTTAAAGCTCAAGGTTCTACTCAAAACGGTAGAGATTCTGTTGGTCGTAGATTAGGCGCTAAGGCTAGTGATGGAGAAGTTGTTACTGCTGGGGCTATAATTTATCGTCAAAGAGGAACTAAGATTTATCCAGGAACAAATGTTGGAATGGGCAAAGACCATACTTTATATGCTAAAGTAGCTGGTACTGTTAAATATGAACGTCTTGGAAGAGACAAGAAAAAAGTAAGTGTATACGAAGTTAAGTAGTATATACTTCTTTTTTTATTTTTGATATAATTTTTCTATAAGATATAAAGGTGGTTCATATGTTTGGAAAGATTATAAGAGTAGTAGATAATTATATTTATGTTGAAAATAGAATGGAGAAATCGGAGACTAATTTAATTGGGTATCATTTAGTATTTAGTGATACTAGTAAACAGTTGGTGGGAGAGATAATTAATATATCTATTAAAGAAATAGAGGTTTTATTAATTGGAGAAATCAAAGATAATAAGTTTATAGCAGGGATAATTAAGAAGCCTAGTAGTAATTGTTCCATTAGAGTTATTAATAAAAAAGAAGTAGAATACTTATTAGGAAGTCAAGATTATAGTAATAAAGCTAATCTATTGATTGGAAAGTCTTTAATATATGATAATTATAAAGTTACTGCGGATAAGAATAAATTTTTTAGTGGACATTTTGCTGTCTTAGGAAATACTGGTTCTGGGAAGTCTTGTGCGATGGCGAGACTACTTCAAAATTTGTTTTATAGTAATGATGATAAGTTACCTGTTAATTCACATTTTATAGTCTTTGATGTTTTTGGAGAGTATAAAAGAGCTTTTAAAGGGATTGATCGAATTGAAGGCTTAAAGTTTAAGAGTTATTCTACTAGTCCAAAGGAAGAAGATATTGAAGTTAAAATTCCTGCTTATTTTTTAGGAGTAGATGATTTAGCCCTTTTACTTAGTGTTAGTGATTATAATGTTATTCCGGTAATAGAAAATACTTTAAGACTTACCTATATCTTTAATAGTAAAGATCCTAATACAGTTAAATATAAAGACTATATAATAGCATCGACGATTATGGATATATTATCTTGTGGAAAACCTGCAGCAGCGATTAGAGACCAGATAATAGCAGCTTTAACTAAGTATAATACAGTTAATATTAGTTTAGATACTATTATTCATCAACCAGGATATGATAGGACTTTAAGACAGTGTTTACTTATTGATAGTCAAGGAAAGATGAATGCTATTGGACTTATTACTGATTTTATTAAACAATTTTTGAATTTTGATTTGAATGAGTTAAAGATAGAACCTAATTTTATTTATACTTTGGATGATTTACAGAATGCATTAGATTTTTCACTTCTTAATGAAGGGGTGTTAAATTCTAGTAATCAGTATGATAAGTTAAATACTTTAAAGATTAGATTGAATTCAATTATTAATAGTGAGTATAAGAAGATATTTGAATTTGATAAGGTTATATCTAAGGAAGAATATATTAAGAGATTTTTTCATACTAAAGAAGGAAAAGAAGCTCAGATTATTAACATTAATTTGAATGGTGTTGATGATCGAATGATTAAGACTTTGTCGAAGATTTATGGAAAAATGTTTTTTGATTATGTTACTAGTTTGGAGAAAAGGGCTAGTTTTCCTATTCATATATTAATGGAAGAGGCTCATCGTTATGTGAAGAATGACCATGATTATGAGATATTGGGTTATAATATTTTTGATAGAATTACTAAGGAAGGACGAAAGTATGGGATACTACTAGGACTTATTACGCAAAGACCTAGTGAGTTGTCGGCAACTTCTTTGTCGCAATGTACTAATTTTTTAGTTTTAAGATTACATCATCCGGATGATATTGATATTGTTAGTAAGATTAGTGCAGCGGTTAATAAGAATACTTTAGAGAAAGTTAAGACTTTAAGGTCGGGGATGCCTTTGTGTTTTGGAACAGCTTTTAATATTCCAGTGATAGTGGATATGGAGTTACCTAGTCCTATGCCTGAGAGTACTTCAGTAGATATAGTGAGTGAGTGGTATAAATAAAATCTATAGGAATAAAAGTCTGAAATTCATAGGAATAAAAAGTTAAAATTCATGGGGTTGAAATGCTAAAATCCATAGGAATGAAGTTGACTTTTGTAAGATTATCTTTTATACTCAAGTTATGGAGGCCTTTATGCAAGTTAAGAATTATAAGAAAAGAATTATTGATGAAAAAATTGAAAAGTATTTAAAATTATTTGGGGCGGTAGTTATAGAAGGACCTAAGTATTGTGGAAAAACTTGGACGGCAAGGTATCATGCAAATAGTGAGGCTTTGTTATATGATGGTACTGGTGAACAGTCTAATAACGCAACTTTAGCTCAGATATCACCTAATATTGTTTTAGAAGGAGAAAAACCAAGACTTATTGATGAGTGGCAAGTGGCTACTAATTTATGGGATGCTATTAGATACGACGTTGATAAGACAGGATTAAAGGGACAATATATTTTAACTGGTTCTTCGACACCATATAGAGAAGGAATTAATCATAGTGGTGCTGGTAGATATGGGAAAATTAGATTGAGACCAATGTCACTATTTGAATCTGGGGATTCTTCTGGGGTTGTGTCATTGAAGGATATTTGTGATGGTAAAGATATATCTTTGGCAACTGGGGAAGTTGATTTAAGACATTTAGCTGAGTTAATTATTCGAGGCGGGTGGCCTGGAAATTTAAACTATAGTGCTGATGATGCTTTAATTGCGGTAAACGAGTATATTAGATTAATTATTGATGATGATTTAAATAGATTAGATGGTACTAAGAGAGATAAACATAAAATGATGCTACTATTAAGGTCTTTGGCAAGAAACGAAAGTACTACTGTAAGTAATAATAAAATTAGAAAAGATATTAAAGATATTGAAGCTGATGATATTGATATAGATACGGTTTCTTCTTATCTTGATGCTCTCGATAGATTACTTTTATTAGATAATGATAGTCCTTTTGCTACTAATGTTAGGTCAAGTGTTAGATTGAAGCAAGCTGAGAAAAGACATTTTAGCGACCCTTCTATTGCGTGTGCATTATTGAATTTAAATGTGAATAAATTAATTGGCGATTTAGATACCTTTGGTTTTATGTTTGAGGCATTAGTAGAAAGAGATTTAAAAATATATGCTGATACTTTTAATGGTAAGTGTTATCATTATCAAGATTATTTAAACAGAGAGATTGACTCGGTTATTGAATTAGATGATGGTTCTTGGTGTTGTTTTGAGATTAAATTAGGAGCTAAAGCTATTGAAGAAGCTGCTAAAAATTTACTTAATATTAGTAATTCTATAAAAAATGATGGAGGTAAAGCTCCTAAAATACTTTGTGTTATTTGTGGTATGAGTAATGCGGCGTATAGACGACCAGATGGGGTATATGTTGTTCCTATTACGGCTTTAAAGAATTAAGTAATGGTATTTCAGATTAAGTGATATGGTAATAGTCATTTAAGCTGAAATATTTTTTTAATATGTTCGTTACTGAGTGTTAAGTTGATAAAATTTTAACTATGAAAAATGTTGTTTTTATGATATAGTTAGTTTAGATAAAAAGTAGAGAAGGGTAGTTATGAAAAAATTTGACAAAGATAAGTATTTGAAAAATTTAAAATTTAAAAGAAATTTGACCAAATATGGAAAATATTTTTATATTGGTGTTCCTTGTGTTTTGGCTGTAGTAGCAGGGATTTATTTTGCTTATTCAAAGTTTACAGTTTCTAAAGATGTTGAAGTTGTTAAGACAACAGTTGGTGAGTTTATTCAAGGGGATATAGTAGTAGGAGCTTATATAGATGGAGAATATTCTAAAACTATACCTGGTAAGAATGATGGCTATATAGTAGATAAGATAGTTTGTGATAATGATACTTCTGCTAGTTGGGATAATGATGCTTGGGGAATAGTATTAACTAATTTAACTAAGAGAACAAAATGTAATGTGTATTTTGAAACTAAAAAACCATCTTTAACGGAGACAATAACTACTGCAATGAGTAATAATCCTAGTATGTTTGCAAGTGATGATGCCGATAAAAATGTAAGATATATAGGAGCTAATCCAAGTAACTATGTATATTTCAACTGTAGTGATTATGCTAATCCAACGGCAGATACTTGCGAATTATGGAGAATTATTGGGGTCTTTAATAATGTAACTAAGGGAGATGGTTCTAAAGAAAATTTAGTTAAGATTATAAGAGCTGATTCTTTAGGCAATTATTCTTGGGACAGTTCTGATTCATCAGTAAATAGTGGTTATGGTGTTAATGATTGGACTGATGCAGATGCAATGAAGTTGTTAAATCCAGGGTATGATAGTGTATCTGTGGGAGGTTCATTATATTATAATGCCAAAAGTGGAACCTGTTATAATGGCTCTAAAAATGCCACAACTTCATGCGATTTTACTTCAACAGGACTAAAAAATGATACAACAAGAAATGCCATTGAAGAAGTTGTATGGAATCTAGGTGGTACGGGTAGTTATACTTCAGCAAGTAATGGTTTAGCAAGTCATTTTTATGGTAATGAAAGAGGAACAACCGTATATACGGGTAGACCAACAATATGGACAGGAAAAGTTGGCTTAATGTATCCAAGCGATTATGGTTATGCAACTAGTGGTGGGTCTTCAAAAGATAGAGCTGCTTGTCTAGCAAAAGAACTTTATAATTGGGATTCATCCGATTTTAGTGATTGCAAAGGAAATGACTATTTATTCGATGCAAACAATTGGCAATGGACATTGGCGCCTGATTCGGTTGATGCTAACGGGGTGTTCTTTGTGGGCTACGTCGGCTATGTCTACTACTATAATGCTTACTATACTAATGCCGTCCGTCCTGCGCTTTTTCTGAAATCTAGTATCCTGTTGGATAAAGGCACAGGCGAAAGTTCGAATCCGTATACTTTGAAAATACAGTAAAGTAAATACGAATTAAAGGGCCGCTTGCTTGCTCTTAATCAAGCAAGGCCCAGCAGAAAAATAAAGATGAGAAGAATGAAAATGATAGTAAGTACAAGGAAGAGAAAATCGAGGGCGTAAGTCCTCGAAGGGCTTTTAGAGGGCGATAAGCCCTCCGCCAAAATCAGAAAAATTAGGATATTGACATATGCTTATATAAGTATTAAAATTATGTTGTATGAGTTTTAGTGTTGATGGTAGATATGAAATAAATTTTGTTTACAATTAACAAATTATGATAATAAAAATATAACGGAAGGAATTAAAAAACTATAGACTTTTCTCGCCCGTTTTAGGGCGAGAGACAATATAGGGAAATTGCTTTCAAAGGCGCCTAATTCGGCTAATGCTAACAATGTGTTCAATGTGAACAACGACGGCAATGTCAACAACAATAATGCTAACAATACTAATGCCGTCCGTCCTGCGCTTTTGGGTAGCTCCTTTGTATTATGTCTATATGGTTACGGCTATATAGAAGAAGCAAAGGAACAGTGATTTTCCTTGGCGAGGAAGTCTAAAGATAAAGTATGTACGAAAATTCCTACGGGAATTTTCTAACGGCATACTATTTTTTTATGAAGTAAATTATGCCAAAACTAGAACTACAAAAACAAGGACTTTTTGTCAATGCTTATAATGAAAGTGCTTTAATATTACATAATATTTTCGGATATAAGTTATTAGAGCAAAATAAAATATATAAAGTAGGATTTCCTGAGAAAAGTATAACCAAAGTATTAAATACTATAGAGGAGAGAAAAATATCATATACTTATTATGATGTTGATAGAAAAATAATTAGTGATAAAAACTTTAAAAGACTTAATAAATATAATAGTGAATGTAATAAAGCTGTAAAACAACAAGAAATTGATGTTAAAGCCAAGCTTATTTATACTAAGATAAAGAAATTAAAATCCAAAGAATTAGAGCCATTCTTAGATAAGGTATTAGAATGTCTGAAATAAAGAATAGAGAATTTTTAATATTAAGTAAAGCTAAACAGTTAGTATTTGATATAGATGATATTTTAGAAAATGTTCCTAGAAAAGATATTTATTATAAAGATAAATTAAAAGAATATTGTAATGACTTAATTTATAATATTTTATTTTTAAATAATTTAAATAATAAAAAAGATATATACTTTTGTAAAATATTTACTAATATATCAATGATAGATATGTATTTATGGCGCTTAAATAGTAAAAAATATATTGCTGATAATTCTACTAAAAGAATGGCAATATTATTAGTAGAAATTAATAAAATGTGTATTACTTGGAGAAAAAATAATGCAGAAAGTCAGTATTAGAGATTTAGATAATATATATCAAGATATTAAATCTAATATTAAGAATAAAAGAAGAATATATGATTTTGAAAGATATAAATTAGAATACTTACAAATAGCAAGTGATAGTTTAAATAATGGTAATTATAACGGAGGGACATATAATATATTCATAATTTATGAACCTAAATTAAGGGTAATAATGAGTCAAAAGATAATAGATAAAATTATAAATCACTATATTACAAGAACTGTATTAATTCCTAAGATGGATAAATATCTTTTAGATGAGAATACTGCTACTAGAAAAGGTAAAGGTTATTCATATGCAATTAACTTACTAAAAACAGGGATTGAATATTATAAAAGATATCCGGTTTTTTATTTTCTAAAAATGGATATAAAAAAATACTTCTATAATATTGACCATAATATCTTAAAAAATTTAATAAAACCGTATTTAGATAACGATGAATATAAATTAATGAATAGCATCTTAGATAGCACTAATGCTTCTTATATAAATGAAAACATAAGTAAACTAAGTAATAAATATAATGAAGATTTACCTCTCTATAAATTTGATAAAGGTTTACCTATAGGTAATATGACTAGTCAGTTTTTAGCTGTATTTTACTTATATAAATTACATCACTTTATTAAGCATAATTTACATATTAAATACTTTGTAGTTTATATGGATGATTATATTTTATTACATCAAGATAAGAACTATCTTAAATATTGTTTAAAAGTTATTGAAGATAAATTAACTAAAGAATATAAATTAGAATTAAATAAGAATAAAACAATGGTAGTAAAAAGTACCCAAGGAATTAGCTTTTTGGGTTATCGTTTTATTATAGAAAATAAAAAAACGATAACTAAATTAAGGCAGTCTAGTAAAAAGAAGATTAGAAAAGGTATAAAGAAAAATATATATAATTATACTAAAAATAACATTAATTATCAAAAATTATTTAGTAGTATTGAAAATTATGAGAATAGCTACTTATATGTAAATAAGAAGAAAATAAAAGAAACAATAGAAAGAATTATTTAGTGGAAAGATATCGAATTACTAAATTATTTTATAAAGATTATTTAATATATATAAGTAAAAAAGGAAAATATAAATTATATGGAGATGACTTAATGATGAGTCATTATTTTAATATAAGAAAATACCATCTTAATAAGATTAAGCTAGATAATTTGGAAGTAATAGAGCAAGTTATATACGATGATAATAAATATTTAGAATTATATGTAAAAATGATAATAATTGATGCTATAAGTTGTAAAATAAATAGTCATAACCAGATGTAAAATGAACCTATAGGGATAAGTTTGCTAGTGAAAAAGAATTTGAATTATATTTGGTAGGAAGAGTTTTTAATAGTTTAAAAGAGCCAGCTATTCTATATATAAGACACCTCTTATGTTTTATGAATTTCAAAGATTGATTAAAAAATATTGTTATCGCTATTCTGCTTTTCTAATTTACTAAATTATAATCTCGTGTTATAATTTTTTTAGATTATAGATAATAAAGAGGGATTTAAGTTTATGAAAAATTTACGTAAAGGAAAAGTTGTTTGTATTACGAGTGGTAAAGGCGGGGTAGGTAAGACTATTCTAGCGACTAATTTAGCAGGGATTATTGAAAGCTTAAATAAGAAGGTTTTACTAGTAGACTTAGATTTAACTAGTGGGGGACTGGGGCTTATTCTTAATACGCCTTATAAGAAGAATATTTGTAATATGCTTTATGATATAGAGCATAATACTTATCATGATTTTAAAGACTATGTTGTATCCTATGATAAATATATTGATTTATTACCAGCATCAACTGATCCTAGAGACTTCAATAGAGTTAGTAATTCTTTAATAAATATTATCTTAGAGAAGGCTTCTTTTATATATGATGTTATTATTGTGGATATGAGTCATGTATTAAACGAGGTAAATGTGTTTGCCCTAGACTTTTGTGATTTAGCACTTATTGTAGCTACTAATTGTCCGATGGACTTAAAGAATGTGGCGACTTTAGTAACTTTATTTAAGAATTTAAATATTAATAAATATCGGATTCTTTTGAATGAGAGTATTAATCCTTTGAAACAGTATTTTAGTATGTATGATATTAAGAATATAATAAAAGCTAATATTGATTATCATTTATCGACCGAGTTTTATATGCCTGATATAGAGAAGTTAATTATGGATGGAAAAATAGCAACTTTGAATAGTAAGTTAATTAAGAATTTTCAGAGTGATTATGCGGCTTTACTTAATTTGGCAGCAGATATAGTAGGAGGATCTAATGAGTAAGTCTTTAGTTAGTGCTTTTAATATTAAGAATAATAATCTTTTAAGACTAGGGGATTATGAGATTTTTCAAGATAAGGAAGCTTTAGATAAGTTAAGGAGTGAGATTACTTTTAGTATTATTGATGATTATGATAATGATAATAATTATGATATTCATGGGAAAGTAGACTACTATACGAAAAATCTTAATCTATCGACTTTGGAGAAGCAGTACTTATATAATCTTTTGGATAATGAAATCTTAGGAATGGGACCTTTAACAGAGGTTATGAGGGATACTTCTGTATCCAAGGTCTTTGTTAATGGTCCGGATAAGGTATATGTCTTAGGAAGTGATGGGTATTTAGAAGATAAGAGTATTTCTTTTATTAATGATGATCATATCTTAAGGACAGTTAAGAATATAGCTTCGAAGAATGATTTGAATCTTAATTTTGATGAGGCTTATCTTAGTTTTAAGACGAAAGATAATACGAGGTTTATATTACTTAGTTCGCCTTTAGTAAGTAGTTATTCTTTAACGATTATTAAGAGTAATAAGACTTTGGAAAGTCCGGATGAGTTAGTAAGACTGGGGACTATTACGCCTTATATGGCGAGATTCTTAGAAGCTTGTGTTAAGTTAAAATTAAATATTTTAGTTTGTGGGAAGAAGAATAGTGGGAAGAAGACTTTGATTAATGCTTTGATGGAGTTTATTCCTAAGAATGAGAGAACTTTATATATTGGGTATAATGGTACTAATGATAAGAATGTTTTGAGTGTAAATACTAGTGATATAGATATTCTAAAGTCTTTGGGGGCTAATTATATGGTATATTCTAAAGATGATGTTTTAAGTCTTTTAAAGTTAGTAAATACGAGAGATGGGATTATTTCTTCTTTAGATACGAGAGATTTTAGTTTAGATAATATAGTGACTAATGTTAGTTTAGAGAATAATAATCTAGGGAAAGATATTATCTTAAATAGTATTTATAGTGGGTTTGATATGGTTATTTATCTGGAAAGACAAGAGAATGCGAGAATAAAAGTAACTTCAATTAGAGAGGTAGATAATAATTCTTTAAGAGAGGTATTTAGCTATCAAGATGGGACTTTTAATTTTAATCCGAAGAGTAATACTATCTATAAGAGAGTTAAGGCTTCTGGGGATAATTCTTTAGATGATATCTTTGGGGAGAGTTAGTATGTATGTTATCCAGTTAGTTATTTTAATAGTTGTTCTTTTGATAGGAATATTCTTAATAAAGATGGCAAATACTTTAAAGATGGTAAGAAGAATTAATCGTTTTAGTTTGGTATCTGAGGAGAATAAGGAGTCTTTATTATCAAGGATAGATAGGAAGTTCTGGGGACTTATCCATAGTCTTAGTAAGGGGTTATCAAGGTATAAGTTAGTTAATAGATTATCAAGTAAGTATGATAAGTATATCTTAGAGATTAATAAAGATAAGGTTAATCCGGAAGATTATTTTACTATTAAGTTATTAATTTTAATCGGGTTACTTAGTGTTACGTTAGTTAGTGTGGTTTTAGGAAGTATTCCGGCTAAGTTAATTATTTTAGTTTTAGTCTTTTTGATAGGGTATTTCTTACCGGACTTATTTTGGAAGTATTTATATATTAAAAGAACGAATAGAATTCTTAATGATGTTTATTCTAGTACGAAGTATATTTATTATGGATTAGTAAAGGGTAAGTCGATTGATGAGGCTTTAAGTAGTAGTATTAATTCTTTAGATGGGGATATTACGGATGAGCTTTTAAAGATGAGAAAAGACTTAAGGAATAATATTTCTTTAGAGGATGCTTATTATAAGTTCTATAAGAGGAGTAAGATTAAAGAAGTTAAGTATCTTAGTGATAGTTTAAGGGTTGCTAATAAGTTAAATATTAGTTATAAAGAAGCACTTAGTTATATTTTAGAGAAGATGGATAGGGATTATACGAGGAAGAATAATATCTTTAAAGTTATTGATGTTTATAATTATTTATTCTTAGTAGTATTAATTATTCCTTTATTAGTATTTGTCTTTGGACTATTTATTAAGTTAGATTATTTTATGAAACTTATGAATAATAAAGGGTTATATTTAATGGGAGTTATTGTTATTCTATATAGTATTTATATCTATGTAATTAAGAATATTTTGGAGGTTTCTTATGAATAGTTTTATTTATATGTTATATCCAAAGAGATATATTAATTCTTTAGAGAAGAAGTTTAAGAGACTGGGGAGTAGTAATAAGATAGATATTAATATTTTCTTGATAACAAGATTAATCTTAGAGTTTATTATATTTATATTATTGTTATTAATACCAGTATATGGGTTAATCTTAAGTATTTTGTTTACAGTGTTATTTCATTTTCTTTATGAGGATTTGATTCTTAATAGTAGGTTAATTAAAAGAGAAAAGATAATTCTAGATAGTTTAAAGGATGTTTTGGAATTATATTTACTAGGGATTAAGTATAATCAGGATAATTATTTAGTCTTTAAGAGAGTAGTTGGGGAGTTAGATAATGATTTAACGCAAGAAATAAAATACTTAATGAAGAGATATAATAGTTTTGAAGAAGTATTAAGTAATTTGGTTACAATGATACCGGAATATGAGTTTAGTGATGATATATTATTACTTAGTGGTAAAGAGACTAGTAAGTATGTAAATAAGATTTTAGAGACTATTGATGGTATAGATAGAGCTAATCAGAATAGAATAGTTAGTATGATACCAGTAAAAATTATTAGTATTAGTATTTTATTTTTAAGTTTGGTATTATTAATTATTTTGTTGGGACCAAAATACTTATGAAATTTGTTGCAATAAGTAAATATTTATGATAATCTAAAAGAGAATAGAAGGTGCTTAGATGGAAAAGTTTATCAATAATTTGTATAGTAATAGTAATTTTCCTATTATATTGTTTTCGTTAATTGGAATTTTTATTGTTTTGTTTATTATTACGCTTATTTTAGCGCTTAGGGATGCTAAGAAGTATGGTAGGGAAGAAGAGTTAAATAGTAAAGAGACGAAAGATTTAGAGGAAAGTCCTAAGGAAGAGAAAGAGGAAACTGTTTTTGAGGATATTACTTTTAATGAGGAAGAAAAGCCTAAAGAGGATGAGAATTCTTTTGAGGGGATATCTTTTGATGATAAGAATTTAGATGATAATAAAGATACTAAAGAAGAGGTAATTGAGGAGACAACAACAGAGATTCCAGTTTTAAAGGATGAGGAAATTAGTAATTTTGAAGAGTTTTTCTTAGAAAATTTAAAGGATAAGAAAGATAATGTCTTTGATTTTAGTAAGATTGAAGATAAGAATGCCACTGAGAAGTTAGAAAATAATCAGTTAGATTTTAATGGTGATATTGAAATGGAACTTCCTAAGAAAAAGACTGAGTATTCGTTTAAAAATATTGATGGTGAGTCTTATAAGATTAATAAGTAAAAGAATGGACCTGTTAATAAAATGTAATCTTTGTCAAGGACTAAATAAAAAAGAGAGAGTTTAGGCAATGGATTCAAATAGATGATTTCGGTATTGAGCCGGAGT
>CAKOOW010000013.1 GCA_934098445.1 uncultured Bacilli bacterium | reverse complement strand
CCCACTAGTTAACTTAATTTTTAAGCCATCAACCACTTCAAAATCAATAATATCACTAGGCATTTTTCTAATAATATCAACAATAAACTTACTTTGAATAATAATATTTCCTGTGGCTTCAACATTCTTAATATCTTTCTTATCTATAAAAGATTTAATTGTTAATTCCGAATCACTAGCAGTTAAATATAACCCCTCTTCAGTCATTTCAAACTTAATACCATTTAATACTGGTATAACATTCTTAGCAGAAATAGCTCTTGCTACATTCATTAAACTTTCTAATATTACACTCTTATCAATTGTAAATTTCATAATCAATTTCTCCTTATATTTTAAATTTTTGCTTTAATTTCATTTATTATTTCTTGTAATTGTTTATTATCCTTTAAGTCTTCTTCTATTTTATCAACTGCATGAATAACTGTTGAATGATCACGACCACCAAACTCTAACCCAATACGTGGAAAAGACTCGTTTGTCATAATTCTAGCCATATACATTCCAAGCATCCGCGGATAAGCAATGTTTTTTGACTTTTTCTTACCTTTTAATGCCTCAACCGTTATACCATAGTAATCGGCAACGGCTTTTTGAACAACCGTTATATTACTAATAGAATAAATATTGTTATTAACATAGTCACCTAGTGCTTCCATAGCAAAATCAAGAGTCACTGTACTTGGAGCATAAACGGCCGTATAAGCTTGCAACCTATTTATAGCACCCTCAATTTCGCGAACATCAGTATCACAAGAATTAGCAATATAGTTAATAACATCATCAGACATCATATTCGCTAAAGATAAATATCTAATCTTATCCCGAATTATTCGACAACGAAGCTCATAATCCGGTGGATAAATGTCAACCGGTAACCCCCAAGTAAATCTACTCCGAAGTCTTTCTTCTAAAAGCTTTAAGTCTTCCGGAGACCTATCAGAAGTAATAATAATTTGTTTATTTTTATCATGAAGTTCATTAAAGGTATGAAAAAATCCTTGTTGAGTCTTCTCTGCTCCCACCAAGAATTGAATATCATCTATTAATAATACATCAACATCTCGATACTTATTCTTAAAATATTCAGCCCGCTCAAAGGAATTATCACTACTCCCACCAGCAATATTAGTATAATCATCCTTAAAACTATCACTAGTCGTATATAAAACCTTTAAATTAGAATGTTCGGTAATATAATTGCCAATCGCATGCATTAAATGGGTTTTTCCAACCCCACTTTTACCGTACATAAATAAAGGATTATAAATCTTTCCCGGCGCCTCTGCAACTGCAATCGCTGCTGTCTTCGCAAACTTATTAGTATCTCCTGTTACAAAATTATCAAAAGTAAACTCTTTCTTTAAATTAGTAACAAATACTTCTTCACTTTTTTCTTTACTAGATTTTTTGACCTTATTATCTGTAACAACATCCTCTTTTTTCTCTAAAGTATAAACAACTTCATAAGTACTTCCTGTTATTTCTAATAAAGTTTCCTCAATAACTTGATGCAAACTTGTTTCTAAAGTAGTTTTATGAACTCCCATAGGAACTTCGATAATAATTTTTCCATCTTTAGTATTTAATTCTTGCAATTTTAACGGTTTAAACCATGTATTAAAGGATATTGGATTCATCTTTTCTTGCAATTTGGCAAGAAAACTATTCCATAAATCCTCCGATTTCAAAACTATCACCCCGCTCACAACCAATAATCAACAATTATTTTATAACATCCCCCTAATTTAGTAAAGGACTTTTTTTTATTTTTACGCTTTAGAGTTATCCACAGATTTATCCACAACTTATCCACAAGTTATCAACAGGTTATCCACAGATTTTTTGGCTAACTTCTGGGAAATTTTCGAGTTATCCACAGGTAAGGTCTATTTTTTGTTATCAACATGTGGATAACTATACCCATAGTACCTGTTGATAATGTGGATAACTGCTTCAAGCCCAGTATTTATAGGGGTTCTAAACTGTGGATAACTAGCAAAAAAAGGGCTTAAAATAAGCAAAACTGTGGATAACTTTTTGCTTGACACTAAAACTTGACACTTTTTTTATGTCATTTTTTGGTGAATTTTGTCAAATTTTGAGCTTATAAACACCCAAAATCAGAGTTATCAACACCCCTACTGTGGATAACTTCGGAGTTATCCACAGTGAAGAACGCCTATTTTTTGGCATACTTTAGGCAAATTTTAAAAAGTTATCCACATATCAACAGTATTATGATGATGAATATATATAAATATTAATAATAAAACAACTCCATACTGTGGATAACCTAAAAAAATATCTAAAAACAATAAACCTTGACAATTTCTAGAAATATTTATTATAATAACCTTGCTAATTAGATGTGGAGGTGGCAAAATGAAAAGAACTTATCAACCAAATCAACGCAAAAAAGCTAAAAAACATGGTTTCTTTGCAAGAAAAGAAAGCAATATTCTTAATTCAAGAAGAAAAAAAGGACGTAAAGTATTATGTAAGTAAACCACTACCAAGTGGTTTTTTCCTTAAATAGCAAGGAGTTAACAATGAAAAGAAGAGAAATGGTTAAAGAAAACCAAAACTTTCAAGAAATAATCCATAATCATAGATTTCTAACTAATGAATGTTTTACAATCTACCAAAAAAGTTATCCACAAAGTTATCCACAGTTTGGTATTGCTGTTAAAAAAAGTTTCGGACATGCCGTGTGTCGTAACAAAATCAAAAGGCAAGTTCGCAGTCTTATAGATAAATATAAAAAATTATTCAAAAATGATACCAAATATATTATAATGATTAAGAACTCTTGCAAAAACAAAAACTTTCCAGAGTTAGAAAATTGTTTTGTAAGGTTAATTAAGGAGACTAAATGAATAAAAAATTAAAAGTAACTATCTTGACTATCATGATGTTTTTAACTGTAGGTTGTACAAAATATGTTAAGGATGACAACAATAAACAAGTTATCAACGAAACAACTGGCCAAACCCTAACTGCCAATATTTTATGTAAACCAACTAGTGATGAACTATATAAGATTTACGAAGGAAACAATGATAAATTAACAACAAAGTTAGAAGAATTACCATCTTGTGATGATTTTAAACCTACTGATATTAAATACCAAAGTCTATGGGAAAGTATTTTTGTAAAACCTTTAGCTTGGTTAATTCTTAAATTAGGAGAAATTGTTAAAAATTACGGTCTATCAGTAATTATTATTAGTATCTTAATTAGATGTATCTTAATTCCTTTAACTAAGAACACTATGGCGCAATCAGAAAACATGAAAAAGGCTAGTAAAGAATTAAATAAACTTGAAACTAAATATGCTAATCGTACTGATAATGAAGCAATGATGCAAAAATCTCAAGAAATGATGATGATTTATCGTAAGTACAATATTAATCCTGCTACTAGTTGTCTAACTTCTTTAATTCAATTACCGTTATTATTTGCTTTTCTAGAAGCTATTAACCGTGTACCTGCTATTTTTGAAGGAACCTTATGGAATATGAATTTAGGAATGACACCAAGTAAAGCTTTAGCTAGCGGCAACTATATCTACATTATTTTATTAGTTTTAATCGCATTAAGTACTTTCTTCTCATTTAAACAAGCCATGGCTAGTCAACCTCAAGATGGCAACAACGAAATGATGCGTCAAACCAAAACAATGACTTATATTATGATGTTTATGATTTTACTTGCATCGCTATCTTTGCCAACAGCTTTAGCTCTTTATTGGATTGTTAATAATGTCTTTGGTATTTGTCAAAACTTTATTATGAAAAAAATGAAAGAGGTCAAATAAATGAGTGAAGAAGTAAATAAAACTGTGGATAACTTAGAGGAAATATCAGCCTGTGTAATTGAATACCTTGATACTCTATTAAAAAATATGGGTTTAGAGGCTACTATTACAACCAAATTTAATAATGATCAAATAATGATTAATATGAACTCTAATAATAATTCGATTTTAATTGGCGCTTATGGTCGCACTTTGAAAGCTTTGCAATTACTAACTTGTAAACACACCTATGAAGTTTTAAAAGTATATCCCAATATTATTCTAAATGTTAATAATTACCAAGAACAACGCGAAGAAAATTTAATTCACTTGGCCAAAAAAATTGCCGCGGAAGTTAAAAAAACTAAGCGTAGTGTGGAATTAGATAATATGAATTCTTATGAACGTCGTATTATTCACAATGCATTAAAAGAAGAAACTAATCTTTCTACTATCTCTGTTGGCGAAGAACCAAATCGTCATATTGTTGTTAATTATGTTGAAGATTAGCTCTTCTTTTTTTTATGAAAAATTATTCAAGTTTCCATTTCTATGCTATAATACAAACCGATATGGAAAAAATTTCTAAAAAGTTAATTGTCGCTTTTTAAGCGACCACTTCAGATAAAATTTATGATATTATTAAATCAACCAAGGAAAAATATTCCCAATTAGAAAGGAAAATAAATATATGGAAGATACAATTGTCGCTATATCAACAGCTAAGGGTGTTGGCGCTATTTCGATTGTAAGACTTAGTGGTCCTAAAGCATTATTAATAGCCAGTAAAATATTTGAAGGTAAAGACCTTACTAAAGTACCTAGTCATACCATTAATCACGGTTATATAATTGATGAAGAAAAAAATGTTATTGATGAGGTTCTAGTTTCGGTTATGCTAGCTCCGAAGACTTATACAACTGAAGATATTGTGGAAATAAATACTCATGGTGGTATAGCTTCTACTAATAAAGTTTTAGAATTATGTTTGGTAAATGGTGCCCGTCTTGCTCTTCCTGGAGAATTTACTAAAAGAGCATTCTTAAATGGTCGTATTGATTTAACTGAAGCTGAAGCAATTGAAGATGTTATTAACTCTACAACTGACAAAGCTTTACAATTATCTATCAACCAATTAACTGGATCTTTAAAAAATTATATTACAGAAATAAGAAAAGATATTATGAGTTTAATCGCTAATATTGAAGTAAATATTGATTATCCTGAGTATGAAGATGCGGAAGATATTACTTTAAATGTTTTAAAAACAAAATTATTAACAATCAAGGAAAAACTAAATACTCTTTTAAAAAAATCAGAAGATGCCAAAATTATTAAAGATGGTATTGATATTTGCTTAATTGGTCGTCCTAATGTTGGTAAATCTAGTCTTTTAAATACATTTTTAGAAGAAGATAAAGCTATAGTTACCAATGTTGCGGGAACTACTAGAGATTCCATTGAAGGTTCAACAATTCTTAACGGTATTAAAATCAATTTTATTGACACTGCCGGTATCAGAAATACTACTGATGAAGTAGAAAAAATCGGGGTTGATAAAAGCAAGAAAATCTTAAATGAGGCTGATTTAATTATTTTAGTTTTAAATAATAATGAAGAATTAAATGCTGATGATAGAGAATTAATTGCACTAGTTAAGTCAAAGAATCATATTATCTTTATTAATAAAAATGATTTACCAAAAAAAATAAATTTAACTGGCGAAAATCTTGTATTTGGGAATACCATTAACAAAGATGGTATTGAATCATTAAAGCAAGAAATCGAAAGAATGTTTAATTTAGAACAAATAAGCACTAATGATGCCACCTATTTAACTAATGCTCGTCATAAAGCTTTAATTAAGATTGCTATTAATAGTTTAGATTCAGCCCTTGTTAATATCGATAAAGGATACTCTGTTGATATGCTAGAAATAGATATTCGCTCTTGCTGGGATACTTTAGGTGAAATTATTGGTGCTACATATAAAGATGAATTACTAGATGAATTATTTAGTAACTTCTGTTTAGGAAAGTGATGTAAAATGAATAATAATTATGAAATAATCGTTGTTGGTGGAGGTCATGCTGGCTGTGAAGCTGCCCATATCGCTGCTTTTAAAGGCCATAAAACTGCTCTTATCACAATGAATATTAAAAATATTGCTGATATGCCGTGTAATCCCTCTATTGGTGGTACTGCTAAAGGTATAATTGTTCGCGAAATTGATGCTTTAGGTGGTCTAATGGGGCGTGTTGCTGACCGTTCACATTTTCAAATTAAAATGCTTAATAGTGGCAAAGGTCCTGCTGTTCGGGCTTTAAGAGCGCAAGCCGATAAAATTACTTATCCACAAGAAATGTTAAAAGAATTAAAAAATACTGAAAATCTTAGTCTTATTGAAGGCATGGTAGAAGATTTAATAGTAGAAGATAATCAAGTAAAAGGAGTTATTTTAGAAGATGGCACTAAATATTTTTGTAATGCTGTTATCCTAACTACTGGAACTTATCTTCGCGGAAGTATTCTTTGCGGTGCTGAAAAACACCCTGGTGGTCCTCATGGTGAACGTCGCAGTGAATCATTAAGTACCAATATGAAAAAATACGGTTTTACTATTCAACGCCTAAAGACTGGTACTCCTCAAAGAATTAAAAAGTCTTCCATTGATTTTACTAAAATGCACCCTGAATGCGGAGATGATAGGTATTGGACTTTTTCCAATGACTTACCAGCAACGTATAATCTCGAAAATCAACAAAAATGTTATCTTCTTTACACAACTTTAGAAACTAAAAAATTAATTGAGGATAACTTAGATAAATCAAGTATGTATGGTGGTTATGTTGAAGGAATTGGACCAAGGTATTGTCCTTCGATTGAAGATAAAATAGTTCGCTTTCACGATAAAGACCGCCATCAACTTTTCCTAGAGCCAGAATCTTTATACTATGATGATTGGTATCTTCAAGGTTTTTCAACTTCTATGCCTCATGATATTCAAGATAAAATGGTTCATTCTCTACCAGGTCTTGAAAATGCTGTTATTTCTAAATACGCTTATGCTATTGAATATGACGCCATTGATCCCTTACAGATAAAACCATCTTTAGAATCAAAAGTAGTCTCTAATATCTTTACTGCTGGACAAATTAACGGTACTAGTGGTTATGAAGAAGCTGCTGGTCAGGGTTTAATTGCGGGTATCAATGCTGCCTTAAAATTAGAGAATAAAGATCCATTAATTCTTAAAAGAAATGAAGCATATATTGGTGTTTTAATTGATGATTTAGTTACTAAAGGTACTAATGAACCCTATCGTATGCTAACTTCAAGAGCTGAATTTAGACTTATTTTAAGACATGATAATGCAGATCTTCGTTTGCGTGGATTAGCCTATGATGCAAATTCTATTACTGACAAACAGTATCAAAATTATCTAACTAAAAAAGATCAAATTAGCAAGTTAACAGCTTACTTAAAAGATACAAAATTAAAAATAACTGATGAGATTAGAGAACATTTTACGAAAAATAATATCCAAGTTCCTAATTTCTCCCAATCTTTATATGAATTAATAAAAAGACCAGAAATAACAATTAACTTTTTATCAACTTTAATTCCAATTGACTATCCAGATAACGTGAAAGAACAAGTTGAAATAAGTATTAAATATGAAGGGTATATTGCTAAAACTTATAAAGAAGTGGAAAAAATGTTAAAATTAGAATCTAAAGAAATTCCTGAAGATATTAATTATGAAAAAGTTACCAATTTAGCTAGTGAAGCTCGCCAAAAATTAGAGAAAGTTCGCCCTAAAACTATTGCTCAAGCTATGCGTATAAGTGGCGTTAATCCTGCTGATATCTCTATTCTTTCTATTTATTTACGAAAGGAATACAATAAATAATGACTGAAAAAGAATTAATTACTGAATTAACTAAATTAAATATTGAAGTAACTCCTGAAAAGCTAGACCAATTAAAAGAATATGCTTCTTTTCTTTTAGAATATAACCAACATACCAATTTAACGGCAATTAGGGACATAAATGAAGTTTATCTAAAACATTTTTATGACTCTTTAACTATTGTTAAAGCCATTAACTTAAAAGAAGTAAATACTTTATTAGATATTGGCACTGGTCCAGGTTTTCCCGGGATGGTTTTAAAGATTATTTATCCTCATTTACAAATAACTTTAATGGATTCTAATAATAAAAAGATTAGTTTTTTAAAGGCTTTAGCTCAAGAATTAAATCTTAATGTTGAAATAATTTATGGTCGTGCAGAAGAATTCATCACTAATCGCCGTGAATATTATGATATTGTCACATCTCGGGCTGTTGCTAGTTTGGATATTTTAGCTGAACTTTCTATTCCTTATGTTAAAATAAACGGCTTATTTGTTGCCATGAAGTCTAATTATCAAGAAGAACTTCAAGCATCTTTACCTATTCTAAAAAAGTTAGATTCTAAGGTCGAAAAAATTGAAAAATTTTCCTTACCAAAAATTGAAGCTAATCGTGCCATTATCTGTATCAGAAAAGAAAAAGTCACTAATCATAAGTATCCACGAAGCTATAACCAAATTAAAAATGCAAGTAAATTAAGTTGCAAAAAGTAAAATAATAATGTATTATTAATATAGATTATAATAGTAAAGGGGCCACTCAAAATGAAAATGGAAGAAAATGTTTTACAAGTTAATATTGATGATATAATTCCTAATCGCTTTCAACCTCGCCTATCTTTTGATGAACAGGGTTTAAAAGAATTAGCATCTTCAATAAAAGAACATGGTATTATTCAACCACTAGTCCTAAGAAAATTAGGCAATAAATATGAAATAATTGCTGGTGAACGCCGTTATAAAGCCTCTGTTATGGCTGGTCTTACCAAGGTTCCTGCTGTTATTTCTAATATTGATGATAATTCTTCAGCAGAAATAGCTCTTGTCGAAAATATTCAAAGAAGAAACTTAACTCCTATTGAAGAAGCTAGAAGTTATAAAAATCTTTTAGATAAGGGTTATACTCAAGAACAATTAGCTCAAAAAATGGGAATTTCTCAAAGTTCAGTTGCCAACAAATTGCGTCTTTTAAATCTTGATGAGTCTGTTCAACAAGCTCTTTTAGAAGGAAAAATAAGTGAACGCCATGCTAGAAGTCTTCTTATTTTAGATAATAAAGACCAAGAGAAAGAATGGCTTGCTAGAATTATTAATGAACGTTTAACGGTTCGTCAATTAGACCAAGAGTTAAAGAAATTAAAACAATCCGAACAAAGTAATGATATTCCTCTAGTAGATATTAATCCTAATGTCGATGATATCAAAAAAGAGGCTGTTGATATCAATAAGAAAAATCCTAAATTAGTTAATAAAGTTGATGATATTTTAACTGATTATAGTGAAGAAACTTCAAGTAATACTGGAACTGCTCCTAAAGTTGAAATTATTGATGAGCTTGAGGAGACACCAAAAACCAATGATATTCTAACTAATCCTTATGAAGATAAACAAAAAACACCCTTTTTTGAAACTTTGGAGCCTCTAAGTACCGAAGACCAAGCTAAACAAAATATTGGTAATAAAGGTTACTTCTCTTTTGACTTTTTGCAACCAGAAGAAGAAACTCCCGCTAAAAAGGATTTAGAAGTCTTAAGTTCTAATACCAAGACAACTTCAGAGGCACAACCAAATGATACTTCCTATGATAATTATAGCTCTGCTGTTGGCAATCTAACTTCTCTAAATCCTAATAATAAATTTTTTACTCCTTTTAATCCAAGTAATAATAATGATATAAAGACTACAAAAAATCAGGTAGAACCAGAAGAACTATTTGATCCTATGAGTTTATTAGATGGTTATGCTCCTGATAATTCTGTCTCTAAAGAAGACATTAATAATGCTAAAAAAGATATTGAAGACATTATTAATAACTTGAAGAGTCAAGGTTTCCTAGTTGACTACAATTTTGAAAATAAAGATAAAGGTTGCAAAATTACCATTGATATTAATATGTAAAATAAAACCTATAATGTTTAAGATAGACATTATAGGTTTTTAAGTTTAAAGGAAATTATTTTTCTTACAGAAATTTGATTTAAAAGTAACTAACTTAATTTATTCTAACCTTTGCTTTTCATCAGAAGAATCATTACTTACGACAATATCACTTCCTTTAACATAATAGTAAACAAATGATTTATTAATATCAGTAACATCTTTTCCAGTTACAGCATCTCTTGGAATACCAACGACATTATCTGGCTTTTCATACCAAGTACTTTCTTTGTTCTTTAAATACTCCTCGACTGTTTCAACCCAAATATTTTTACTAATATTACTGTTCGTGCCATTTAATTCTCGGTTATCATCATAACCATTCCAAACTAACATTAAAACATCAGGATTATAACCAATCATCCAACAATCGGTTCCCGTTGAACCCGTTTTCATAGCGTATTTACGACTTATTTTCGAAGCTAAATTAATTATCGTTGGATTATTATAATCTTTAAAAGCACTATCATAAGTCGAAGTCAACAAATTATTTAGAATATAAGTGTAACTAGTATTTAGAACTTGGGTACTTTTATCTTTCTTTTCATAAAGAACATTACCATTCATATCCGTTACTTTCTTTATAAAAGTTAAATCTTTTTTGTAACCACCACTTGCCAAGGTTGTATAAGCATTAGCAAAATCTAACATTGAAAGCTCTATTGTTCCTAAAGGAAGAGAGGCAATACTAGGTAAATACTCATTAATTCCCATCCGGTGTGAAATATTAACTAAAGTATCTGTCCCCAGAAATAAATGTGTTTTCACTGCATAAATATTATCACTATAACTTAAAGCCGCCGCCATAGTTATCTCTTTATTTGCATATCTTTGGTTAAAATTTTGGGGTGAGTAAGTATCATTTTGCGAAAAAACAAAAGTAGTTTCTTGACTTAAAAAGGTCGAAGATGAAGTCATACCATTTTCTAAGGCTGCATAATATAAAAGCGGTTTCATGGTACTACCTACTTGTCTTTTCATCGTTGAAGCTCGGTTAAATTGGCTTTTCGTATAATCTCTTCCTCCCGCTAAAGCCATAACATTACCCGTTTTTGGGTCAATAACTACACTTGCAACTTGTAAATCATCATCAGTCATATTTTTATTAATGCTATTTTCTAAAGTAGTCTGTAAATTCTTATCAAACGAAGTATAGATTTTTAAACCACCAGTATCAATCAAAGAATTAGGAATACTACTTATCCCTTCTAACTCTTTCATAACTAAATCTTGATAATACATAATAGTATTTAAATTATTCTCTGTTCTTTTCCCATAAATATTTAATTTTTCTTGAAAAAGCTTATCCTTAGTAGCATCATCAATTTTATTATTATTAACCATCGCTGTTGCGACAACTTTTGCCCTTTTTATCGCATTATCATAGTTACTTAACGGATTATAGTAGCTCGGACCCTTAGGAATTCCAGATAAAATAATACTTTCTTCCAAGTTTAAATCTTTAGCATGCTTATTAAAATAAAAACTAGCAGCGTCTTCTATTCCGTAATTTCCTTGTCCAAAGTTAATTGTATTTATATAACCTTCTAAAATATCATCTTTAGAATAATGTACTTCCAATTTTAAAGTGAGCCAAGCTTCTTCTAATTTCCGTTCCCACGTTTTATCAAAATCTAAATATAAATTTTTAACATATTGCTGTGATATTGTGGAGGCTCCCCCTACAATTGCTCCTTTTTTCATATTAACAAATAAAGTTTTTATAATTCTTAAATAATCAAAACCGTTATGTTTATAGAAGTTTTTATCTTCAGTACTTATTATAGCATCAATAAAGTAAGGAGATACATCGCTTAAAGAAACCCATTTGGAGTTACCACTACCTTGAAAAAGCAAGGAATTATCATTGTCATAGATATAATACTGACCAGTATTTTTAATGTCTAAAACTGGTGAAAAGTATGCCACAATATATAAACTAATAATGCCAAGTATCCCTAAAATACTAAAAATTATTCCTAACTTTAAAGTTTTCTTGATAAACTTCATATCATCACCATTTCTATTATGGAAAAAAATATGTAATTTATGTAGTTATTTTAAAAGACCTATGTTATAATGTTTTAGAAAAAAACGGAGGTAATGTTTTTTGAATAATTTCTTAAGTTTAAAATTATATAAAAATAATGATTTATTTATGGAAAAACCCCAACTAGACTATAATAAAACCGATAATAAATATGAATTTATTTTAGATAATGTTTCTCATGTCATTACTGTTTCTGATGATTCTTTAATCATCATTAGAGACAATAATGAGTCAACTTTAGAAATAACAATAAAAAAAGATGGTAATCACAAATGTCGTTATCTCCTAAAAGAAATAGATGCTTTTGTTGATATAATTGTCGATAGTGCTGAATTTAATTTTCAAGATAATAAATTAGAGATTTATTATCAGTTAGAAAGTGATGACAAATTTACTAAATTAGAATTAAATTTTAATTAGTAACAAAGAAAGGTGTAAGGTATTAGATATGAGTTTTATAAAAGAGGAAGAAGCCTATTTTTTACAACTTCTTAAAGATTGCGGATTTAATGTTACTAGTGTGACTCTTAGTCCTTCAGCTCGTAAGGAACTAGGAGACTACCAATATAATGGTGCTATGTCTTTAGCTAGTGAGCTTCATCAAAATCCTAGAGAAATTGCTAGTAAGATTGTTGAGGCTTTAAATAAAGATAATCGTTATAACAATGTTAATATTGCCGGACCGGGATTTATTAATATTTCCTTTAAAGATGAAGCTTTAATTGCTTATTTCAATCGTTTAAACAAAAATATTAATTGGAATTACTATACTACTAAACCAGAAACTATCTTTTTTGATTACGGTGGAGCCAATGTTGCCAAGGCTTTACATGTTGGGCATTTACGTCCAGCTAACATTGGCGAAGCCTTAAAAAGATTAGCCGTTTCTCTTGGCCATAAAACTTATAGTGATGCCCATTTAGGAGACTTTGGTCGTCCAATTGGACTTGTTATGACGGAGATTAAACATCGTTACCCCTCTTTACCTTACTTTGATGAAAACTATCAAGGGGAATATCCTGAAGATTTACCAATTACTAATGATGATTTAATTGAAATTTATCCCCTAGCTAGTACTAAGGCTAAGGAAGATGAAAATTATCTTGAAGAAGCCCGTCTAATGACTTTAAAATTCCAAGAAGGAACTCCAGGATTAATGGCTTTATGGAATGCTATTATGAAAATTTCTAAGACCGATATTAAACGTGTTTATGATAGACTTAATACGACTTTTGATATTTGGGAGGGTGAGTCTGATGGTAGTAAATATATTCCAGAAATGACCGCTTATTTAAATTCCCTAGGACTTGTTGAAGAATCTAATGGTGCTAAAGTAATTTATGTCAATGAAGAAAATGATGACCACGAAGTTCCCCCATTAATCTTAGAGAAAAGCAATGGTTCCGCATCATACCAAACGACTGACTTAGCTTGTATTTGGGAACGTATGAAAATATGGAAACCAGATGAAATTTGGTACTTAGCTGATGCCCGTCAAACCCTTCATTTCGAACAAGTATTCCGGGCTGCTAGAAAAGCAAAAATTGTTTCTGAAGACACTAAATTAGAATTTATTCCCTTTGGAACAATGAACGGGGCGGATGGCAAACCATTTAAAACTCGTGATGGCGGTGTTATGAAACTAGAAACTTTATTGGATACGGTTGTTTCTGAGTGTGAGAAAAAAATAATGCCAAACATTACGGGTGCTGAAAGAGAAAAAATTGCCGAAACTATTGGTATTGCGACCGTTAAATATGCCGACCTTATCCCATTTCGTGGTAAAGATTACAATTTTGACCCTGTTAAATTTAGTGATTTACAAGGGAAAACTGGTCCATATTTACTTTATTCAAGCATCAGAATGAAGTCTTTACTTCGAAAAGCCGCAGAAAGTAATATAAAATATCAAGACTATCATAAGATTACAACTCCTATTGAAAGAGAAATTATTCTTATGACAACAACATTAAGAAGTATTTTAGAAAAAGCTTTTACAGCTAAATCTCTAAATGATATTACTGATTATTTATATAAAATTACTAACCTTTATAATAACTTTTATTCATCTAATAAAGTTTTAATTGCTGAAGATAAAAATATAAGAGAGTCATGGTTAGTATTGACAAAAATAATTTATGAGAATAATATTAAACTGTTGAATATACTAGGTATAGAAATACCAGAAAAAATGTAGGAGGAATTTATATGAAAATAACTGATTTATCCAAAGAAGAATTAGAGTCAAAAAGTTATGATGACATTGCTTATATGATTTTAGAGTCAACTGGTGAGAAGATTAAAATAACTGACCTTTTCAAGGAGATATGTGATTTACTTGGTCTTTCTAATGAAGAATACGAAGCTAAAATTGCTGACTTTTTCCAAGTCTTATCAACTGACCATCGCTTTATTATGTTAGAAAAAGGTTTCTGGGACTTAAAAAGTCGTCATCAAGCTAAAATCATTATGGAAGATGATGATGAAGATATTGATGCTGGTTTAGAAAACGAAGAAGAAGAACCGGAAGAAGAAGAAGACATTTATTACGATGAAGATGAACCGACCGACGATGATGATGATGATTTGCAAGGATTAGTAGTCGTAAGTGATGATTCTGATGAAGAAAATAGCAATTTAGATTAGCAATTGAAAATAATTGCTTTTTTTCTACTAGTTTTATATAATTAACGAGAAAGGAAAACTTTTTATGATAGAAAGATTACAAAATATTCAAACTAAATACCAAGAATTGGTTGAAGAATTAACTCACGAAGATGTCATACAAGACTATAATAAATTAAGAAAACTTTCTAAAGAAAAAGCTGATTTAGAAGACATTGTTTTAAAATACCAAGAATTTTTAAAGTGTGATGAAACCATTCTTGAAGCTAAGGGGATGCTTAATGATCCTGATATGAAAGAGTTAGCTGAAGAAGAAATTGCTACAGCAACTGAATCTAAGGAACGATTAGAAAAAGAATTACAATTATTATTAATTCCTAAAGATCCCAATGATGATAAAAATATTATCATGGAGATAAGAGGAGCTGCTGGTGGTGATGAAGCCAATATCTTTGCAGGCGATTTATATCGTATGTATACTAGATATGCTGAAAAAAATAATTGGAAAATCGAAGTATTACATGAAATTGAGGGTTCAGCCGGTGGTTATTCGCAAATCGAATTTATGATACGTGGCGAAAATGTTTATTCTAAATTAAAATTTGAAAGTGGCTCTCACCGTGTTCAAAGAGTACCGGTTACGGAAGCTGGCGGACGTGTTCATACTTCTACTGCTACAGTCCTTGTTATGCCAGAAGTTAATGTCAACGATGTTGAAATCAAAGAAACTGATTTAAAAATTGACGTTTACCATTCTAGTGGTGCCGGTGGACAATCTGTTAATACTTCCAACTCAGCAGTCCGTATTACCCATGTTCCAACCAATACCATTGTTACTTGCCAAGTAGAACGTTCTCAGCTAAAAAATAAAGAAAAAGCTATGAAAATGTTAGCAGCTAAATTACATGATGCTGCCTTAGCGGAAAAAGAACAACAAGTTGGTGAGTCTCGTAAAAAAATTGGTACCGGGGACCGAAGTGAAAAAATTAGAACCTATAATTATCCTCAAAATCGCGTAACTGATCACCGCATTAATTTCTCAATTATGGAGTTAGACCGGGTTATGGAAGGGAATCTTGACCCTATTATTGAAGCTTTAATTACAGAAGACCAAAGATTAAAATTAGCAGGCGAATAATGATTAAAAAAGAAAGATATATTTCTAATACTGATTACGAATTATTAACTAAATTATATCCTCATGAAATGGATAAAGTTATCGAAAAGATTAATAATGACTACCCTATTCAATATTTAATCGGTAATGTTGATTTTTATGGTTATAAAATAAATGTTGATGAAAGGGCTTTAATACCTCGTTTTGAAACTGAGGGGCTTGTTGATGAGATAATTAAGCTTATCAGGACACAAAATTTTCTTGAAGAATTAAAGATTCTCGAAGTAGGAACTGGTAGTGGTTGTATTTCTATTACTTTGTCGAAAGAACTAAATACTTCCGTTGATACAATAGACATTTCTAAAAGTGCTATTGATTTAGCTAGTTCTAATGCTGTCCAAAATAAAGCTAATGTTAATTTTATTCATGGTGACATAAAGAATTGTACTATTTCTAAAAAATACAATATCTTAGTTAGTAATCCTCCCTATGTTAGATATGATGAGCCAGTTGATCCAGCCACTAAGTATGAGCCTCAAAACGCTTTATTTGCTAAAAATGAGGGCTTAGAATTTTATGAAATTATTTTAAAGAGAAGTAAAGAATTTATGACTCCACAAAATATCATTGCTTTTGAAATCGGTTGCACCCAAGGTGCTGCTATTACCAGGTTAGCTAAAGAAAACTATCCCGAAGCATTTATTCAGGTAAAAAAAGACTTAGCTGGCAAAGATCGCTATTTATTTATTATTAATGAATAAAAATTATTAAAACCACTCAATATTAAATTGGGTGATTTTTTATAAAAAAGGTTATAGTAGTTCTATCATTACTTGCACTCATTTACTTAAATATTAATAAAGAGGAAATAATAATTCCTAATGACTCTATTCGTTTTCGAATAATTGCTAATTCCAATAATATCGAAGACCAATTAACTAAACAACGGATTAAAGAAGACATAATAAAACAAATTTTACCTGAGATAGTTAAAAATCCCGATGTCGATACTTCCATAAAAAACAATATTCCGACCATTAAGAAAATTTTAAATACTTATAAAGTTCCTTATGATATCTCTTATGGTGACAATTATTTTCCTAGAAAAACTTACAAAGGTATTAATTATCCTGCCGGCTATTATAATTCACTTGTTATAACTTTAGGTGAGGGTCTCGGTGAAAATTTTTGGTGTGTTATGTATCCACCATTGTGTCTAATTGAAGATAATAAGACTGATAATATTGAATATAAATCATATGTTAAAGAAGTCTTACTTAAATATGAATAAAACAAATCATCTATAATATAATTTTATAGGTGTTTTTATTTGACTTAAAGTATTAAATTAGATATAGTTATTATTGTGTAGATGGGGTGTATATATGACCAAACTAATAATTGATGGACCCAATAAATTAAGTGGCACGATTGAAATAAGCGGTGCTAAAAATAGTGTTGTAGCTTTAATACCAGCTGCTATTTTATGTGATGATTATGTTACTATTGACAATGTTCCCAATATAACTGACACGAAAGCTCTTTTAGAAATTTTAAACGTTTTGAAAGCCACTTATAGTTACAAAAATAATTTTTTAGAGATAGACGTTTCTAAAGTAGAAAATCAAGTTATTGAAGAGGCTTTAGCTAAGAAATTAAGAGCGTCTTACTACTTTATGGGAGCATTATTGTCTAAATATCACCATGTGGAAATGTTTTTCCCTGGTGGTTGTAAAATCGGCAAACGACCAATTGATTATCATCTTAAAGGCTTTGAGACTTTAGGAGCCAAGGTAGTTATTGATGGTGATAAATATATAATTGATGCTGAAGAACTAAACGGAGCTGATATAACTTTTGATTTTCCTTCCGTTGGTGCTACTATTAACATTATGTTAGCGGCAGTCAAGGCAAACGGACAAACTCGTATTTTTAATGCCGCTAAAGAACCAGAAATTGTCAATGTCGCTGATTTCTTAAAAAGTATGGGCGCTAAAATTAAAGGAGCTGGTACTGATACAATCACAATAACTGGTGTTAAAAAACTAAGTAAAGGTAATGTTTATACTATTCCAGACCGTATAGAAGCTGGAACTTATATTATAGCTGGTGCCTTAGCTGGCGAAGACTTAGTCATCGATAAAATTGAACCAAAACACTTAACTAGTCTTTTAGAGACTTTAAAAAATATGAATATCAATTATATTTTAGAAGAAAACTCAATTATAATTTCTAAACAGACTAATCTTTTACCAGTCAATATTACTTCTAGTGTTTATCCTGGCTTTGTTACCGATTTAGGTCAAACTATGCAGACTTTATTAACTCAAGCTAATGGTATTTCAACTTTTACAGAAACTATTTATGAAACTCGTATGGGTCATATTGAATACTTAAATAAAATGGGCGCCAATATTGCCAATACTAGCAATAAAGCCTTTATTACCGGACCAACTTCGTTAAGTGGCACTTATGTTAAAGCAAGTGACCTTCGTGCTGGTGCTGCTCTAGTCCTTGCTGGTCTAATTGCTGATGGGAAAACTACTATCGATGAGGCTGACCATATCTTAAGAGGCTATGAGAATATCAATATTAAATTATCCAAGGTTGGTGCTAAAATCAGAATTGAAGAATAAATTATACTAAGTAAGAGAGGTCTTATGAAAGTAAAATTATTCTTTTTAACTTTAAGTGCTGTTATTTTAACTTATCTTATCTATAATGCCAATCATCATCAAGAAATCAAGATAAGCGCTATTTATGATGAGAAAACCACAATAAAAGAAAATTTTAATACTTATCTAAAACCTAATCTTGAAAAGCTATTACCAACAACATACTACACTTTTAGCAGTGAAAATTTAGAAATCGAAAATGTTATTGATAAAATAAAAAGTAACTATAAAGATATTCAACAAGAACTAAATAATTCTAATGTCGTAATAGTTTATCTTGGCGACTTTGAGATTCTATATGAAAAAGAAAGTATAACTAATATTTATACTGACTTAGAAAACTTATTTATAGTTTTACGAAAATATAATTCTAAACAAATAATCTATCTTAGTCCGATTAATCTATCAACTAATTATATTTTGAAAGATTTAGCTAGGAAATATAAAATTGAATTTTTAAATACTCCCACTATTTTAGAAAAGACAGGACAAAAAGATTATATACTAGATACGAAAGACTATGAAATTCTTAGTAACAAACTCTATAATAAAATTATTTCTACTTGGAAAATTAATACTTAAAAAGAAATTTATTTCTTGATTCCCTATTTATCCTACATAAATAGGATTTTTATAGTATAATGAGTTTAAGGTGAAAAAAATGAAAAAAGTAATGTTTATAGCTAGTACCGGTGGCCATCTAAGTGAATTGCTTCAACTATCTCCTATATTTTCTAAGTACGACTATACAATTGTAACTGAGAAGACTAAAAGTAATCTTAATCTAAGAAATAAGTATCCTAATCGTGTCCATTTTATTATTAGTGGAACTTATACTAATCTTAAAGCCAAACTACTCTACCCTTTTAAACTTCTCTTAAATTGTTTTATATCTTTGTATTTAATGCTTAAAATAAGACCTGATGTTGTTGTTACTACTGGGTCTCATAATGCTGGTCCTATGTGTTGTCTAGCTAAAATATTTCATAAAAAGGTAATTTTCATTGAAACCATTGCTAACAGTACTACCCCTACTCGTGCTGGTCGTTTGATTTATAAATTTGCTGATTATTTTATTGTCCAATGGGAAAGTATGTTAGAAGTATATCCCAAAGCCATCTATGGTGGTTGGATTTACTAGAAAGGACTAATTATGATTTTAGTAACTTTAGGGACCCAAGATAAAACTTTTATTCGTCTTTTAGAAAAAATTGATGATTTGATAGAAAAAGGTCTTATTAGAGACCAAGTAGTCGTTCAAGCTGGTTATACAAAGTATCACTCTTCCAATATGAAAATTTTTGACTTAATTCCTCAAGATGAATTTAATTCTTTAATGGAAAAAGCTGATATTATAATTACACATGGTGGCGTTGGAAGTATTATCTCCGCCTTAGAAAAAAATAAAAAAGTCATTGCTATCCCCCGCCTTGCTAAGTATGGTGAACACATAAATGACCATCAGACCCAAATCGTTAGTAAATTTAATAGTCTTGGTTACTTAATTGGTCTGCAAGAAGTAGATGAATTAGAACCAGCTTTAAAAAAAATAAAGAAATTTCAACCGAAAAAATTTGTTCACGATAATAGTAAGATGCTAAATCTTGTAAGTAAATTAATAGATAATTAAAAAAAGATAGATTAACTATCCTCTCGAAAGATTTTGCATAATATTCTTATTACTTTTTAATGAAGTAATAACTGTCTCATCGAACCCTAAACCTCTAAGCACATCTTCAAATGCAATATTATAAGTAACCTCATCAAGTCTTTCTTTTTCCTCTTTTAAGTATTTAAGAGCATATCTCAATCGACATAATTCTTGGGTCTTAGGATTATTAATTTTCATTTTATCTACTTTTTGATTAGTTTCAGCAATTATTTTTTTAACTAAATCTCCGACATTTTTAACAGCTTGATTATTTGTATTTTGATAATTAATTACTTCCCCATTAGGTTTAGTAACTTTTCTTATTGTCATATTTGTCTTTGAGCTGTTATCTTTTTTTGGAGTTGTATCTGTTGGAGTGCTATCTAAACTAGTTATCCTTACATTTTTGATTATAGATTTATTTACTTTATTCTTTTTTAAGAAGTTTATAAGTTCTTTTTTACTAAGTATTTGACCGTCTTTATCAAAACAAGTACTTTGACTATTATATCTATTATCATACTTATCAGTAGTAATTTCAATGAAGTTAAACGTATTATAACTATTTTTTAAGGCACTGTTTAAAGGAATATTCTTTCTCCCCTCTTTAATTATTGGCGTTAAATCCAAATACCAAATTTCATCATCAATTAAAATTGTATTCCAAGCGTGATAACTATTGAAAACTACCGCACAATCAATTCCTAAACGTCTTGCTATATCACAAAATGTACTTGAATATGACGCACAAACCCCTTTTTGGATTAAAATTGGTGCCAACTTTTCTCCAAAACCAATCGCAAACTCACCTTCGAATCCAGAATGTTTAGTTTTATAACGACCAATGGGACCAGCAGCACCTAAACCACTATCAACAAGCGTCGAAGTTGCATACTCAATATTAAGGTTGATAAAATATTGATAAAGCATTTCTAATTTTTTATAGGTCGAATTTGGTTTATTTTGACATTTTGACTCAATGTCCTTAATTAATTTTGTAACAATATCTTCATAATCTTGGATAGCTTCTTTTATAAAATTGTCACTTTCAACTTTTCCTGTAACTTTTACAATTCTCATTTAGTATTTTTCTCCCTTTCTTGATGACATTATAGCAAATAAATGGAATATGTCAAATTATTAAAGAGGCATAATTCTTTCATCACAATAATATAATTATTGTGATTGGTTTATACTTCCAACTTTGAAAAAAACTTCGGTTTACATTATGTAAAATAAAAATTTGACAAACCAATCAATGTATGTTATAATCTCGGCTATGTGTGGTGCATTATTCTAGTCATAACACTATATGAAGATGGGGCTAAAAATCCATCAATTACATTGCCGACACTTCTTATATTTGCTTTTTCGGCCCAAGTTAGGGTGAATATAAGATTTAAAATTTAAGGAAAGTTATAATGGCATATAACCTCCAATCCTTTTATTGCGTCATAACGAAGTACTAGTATGTCGTGCGTGAGTATTAGGGATACAATTGTTGAAATAATACTTGCAAAAGCGAATAAGTATAGTTACTTATGTCAGGGAAAACCTCTAGACTGTCTATATTAAAAGTATTGAAGTGCGGACTAAGTGGCAATCGAGTAATTAATGAATTAAATATTAATTAAATATCCTAAAGACGAAAGTGCCAATGAGTAATCAAGTGGAAGATATTTAGAGAAACTCAACTCGACCTCAAGCCGTAAAATTAACTTTTGATATACCATACAAAAATTAGAATATTACTTTATATAGGAGGAATTATGAATAATAAAACCTGGATATATAAAGTTTTTTTATTAACCTTTATCTTATCATGTCTCTTTAGTATTATCTCAAATATTATTTCAAATTCATTAAGTAGTATCTTTCTATTTATTATTTTGATTTTAATAATTGTAATTGGGATAATCTTTGATATGATCGGGGTGGCTGTCTTAACAAGTAAAGAAAAAACCTTTCTTTCTCTTGCCTCTCAAAAGATAAAAGGCGGTAAAGAAACAATCGGGTTACTTAAAAATTCAAGTAAAATATCTAGTATCTGTAATGATGTTATCGGCGATATATGTGGTATCATCAGTGGGTCTATCGGTGCCGTCTTAGCTATTCAAGTAAGTACTGCTACCAATATTTCATTAAGTATTATTTCTGTTTTACTGACAGCCTTTATCTCTAGTTTTACCGTTGGAGGAAAAGCTATCTGTAAAGGAATTGCTACTAAAAATAGTGATAAAATATCATTTTTAGTCGGTAAAATTTTAGCTAACTTAAAAATAAAAATCAAATAAATAAGCTAATTTAAGTAAATAAATATCAAAAAAGACCAAAATTAATAAAAAATAAACTTGTAAGCAATTGCAAAAGTAAAATCTTATGATATAATACATAAGACAAACAAATTTCTATGTCAGGAATATGACATGGCGGAAGGAGAGTAAAAATGAAAAAGGGAATTCATCCAGAAATGCACGAAGTAGAAGTACATTGTGCTTGTGGAAATACATTTACAGTAAAATCTACTAAGGACAGTATCCAATGTGATGTTTGTAGTGCTTGCCATCCATTCTATACAGGTTCACAAGCTCGTGCTAAGAAGACTGGTTCAGTAGAAAAATTCAACCGTAAATACGGCTTTAATCAAGATGAAACTAAAACTGCATAATTGCAGTTTTTTTGTTATAATAATAGTGGAGTTGATTAAAAAATGCCTCAAAATATCTATAAAGTTGCTAAAACTTTATCTAGCCGTACTAATATCAAAACCATTAAGATAATAAATGACTATGTACATACTCATCTTAAATATCATATTTCTCTTTTTGAATATCAATTATTTGATTGTTATAAAATGAGTTCTAGTGAAAAAGAGAATCTTTTGACTAACTATATTAATCAAAAACTCATTAAGACTTATAATAATCAAAGTCTTAAAGAAATAACAACTACAAGACATAAATTCAATAAGAAGTTTTATCCCTTTCTTAATTATAAATGGTTGGAACTTAATGATGATAATATTACTGACTTTTATGAATTTATTGAGAATAAAGAATACATCTATGCTAAATATGATTTAAAGACTAAAAATGATACTAAGAAAATTAAAATTGATCTAAAGAATTATACTCATGTTTATAATGATCTATACCTAAGTAAAATGACTATTTTAGAAAGTGTTATTAAACAAGATGAAGTCTTAGAAAGATTAAATCCTAACAACTTGTCATTTATTCGCTTTATAACTTTTAAAGATGATATTATTTTTTCTTACTTAGTAACTAGTAAAGAAGATTATGAAGTGACTGCCAGTAACCAGATTATTGCCTCTATTAACTTAGATACTGGCCTTATTGACTCACCTTTTTATGACTTAGAAAAGAACATTTATGAAGAACATCCATTGACTAAATCTCCTCTTCTTTGGCTTACTATTCCTAAGTGGCCTCGTACTAAGAGATTGGTTAGTAGAATAAAAGATACTATTCCTGATAATAAATATTTACAAATAGATATTGTAATGACTAGTGATGGACCAAGTCTTAAAGATATCTCAACGTGTCCAAATTACCAAGAATTTCAGTTATTAAGTCTTTTAAATCATCAAAAATTAATCAAAGACATTTTTAATTAACAAATAGAAAGAAGAATTATTATGAAAATATATATTGCTTGTGATCATCGTGGTGTAGAACTAAAGAAATATCTTATTGACAACTTAAAGAAGTCTTATGATGTTTATGCCTCTTTATTACCTAATTCGAGTGAAGATGATTATCCTGACTTTGCCTTCGACATATGTACCAAGATGGATAAAGAAAATGACTTAGGTATTCTTATTTGTGGAACCGGAATTGGTATATCAATTGCGGCCAATAAAGTTAAAGGAATTCGTTGTGCTAGAGTAAATAATCTTGAAGATGCTAAAAGTGCTAGAATTCATAATCACGCTAATGTTATTGCTATCCCCGCTTCTCTTGAAGATAAAGTTGCTTTTGAAATTATTGAAGCCTTTTTAACAACCGAGCCAAGTTTAGAAGAACGTCATCAAAGAAGAGTTAATAAAATCATAAATTATGAAAAGGAAGCATATAATGAACTATAAAACTCTATTATATGCTATTAATCTTCTTCTTAGCATGGTGGCGTTGAGTGGGGTTAACTTTGATAAATTTATGAAAAGAAATAAACCCGTCGAAGCCAGGATGTTAGTGATTATCTTTGGAATTGCTACTAGTTACTTAGTTACTAACTTTATAATAAGTTTTATATCTTAAGGAGCAATTATGAAAAATAAAATCTTACTAAGTATAATTGTAATTCTTTTACCAATTACTATTTATATGCTTTGTAAGAAAGAAAATATTGAATCCGAAGTAACAAATTCATCTCAAAAAGATATTCATATTCACTTTTTAATTAATAATGAAATAAAAGAACTTCCTCTTGAGGAGTACTTAATAAATGTAGTTGGCGCCGAAGTTCCAGCTCTTTTTGATATAGAGGCTCTAAAAGCGCAAGCCATTGCTAGTCGTACTTTTGCCCTTTATGAAGAAACAACCCGTGGTTATGTGACAACTGGTGATCAAGCTTATAATTCTTTAGAAACTTTCCAGTCTAAATGGCAAGACAATTATTATACTTACTTAGCTAAAATTAAGGAGGCTGTTTCCTCAACTAAAAATCTTGTTATAACTTATGAAAATAATCTAATTAAGTCTTATTTTTATGCTATGAGTAATGGTTATACTACGACATCCCTAAGTGTCTTTAATGAAGAATTACCTTATCTTAATAATATTTTACCAACTTTAGATAGTCCTAATACTAAATTGTTTGAAGTTACTAAAACTATTTCTAAAACTCAATTTTGTAAGACTTTAAATATAGATTGTACTTATCTAAAGATTAATAATATTACAACTGATACTTCTAATCGTGTAGAAATCATATCTATCAACGATACTCAATATACGGGGATAGATATTCGAAAGAAATTTAATCTTCGTTCGACCGATTTTACCATCGAAGAAGATAATGATAATATAGTTTTTACCACTAAAGGATATGGTCACGGGGTCGGTATGAGCCAGTATGGTGCCAATACTATGGCTAAAAATGGCTCTAACTATGAAGATATTCTTAAATATTATTATCAAGGCGTCGAAATAAAAGAATATGATAAGATTAGTAGTTAAAATATTCAATAAACTTAAAGAAAACATAAATTTTCGTGCTTTTTTATACCATTATTACGCCAGAAAAAGCAATTTAACAAAAATTGTAAATTAAATGTATAAAATATCTTTTTTAGTTCACACTTTCTAATAGAAAGGTGAATTTATGAAAAAAAGAAGAAAATTAAGAAAATATGTTATCCCAACGATATGCTTAATGTTAGTATGCACTATTCTGTTTAGTAGTTACAAAATGTATCAAATTTTAACGGCTGGTGTTCCGATTGTCAATCCAACTCCAAAAGATAATACCAGTGAGGTAAATAATAATGATGATGCCAATGTAACTCCTACTATCAATGAGACTAAATCAATCATAAGACCTTATACCAGTCAAGAAGTAAGCGCTACTATTCCTTATTATAATATCGATGGTACTAATGATGAACAAGCAGCGGCTTTAATTTACTATGAAGGTATATATATGCAAAATACCGGGGTCTTATATACTTCTAATAACCAATTTGATGTTGTTTCTATCTTAGATGGTACCATTAAAAACGTTAAAGAAGATAGTCTAATGGGTAATATTGTGGAAATTGAACATACTAATAACTTAACTACTGTCTATCAAAGTCTGGGTGAAGTTAAAGTTAGTGTTGGCGATAAAGTAAGTCAAGGTGATGTTATTGCTACTAGTGGTCAAAATAAAATAACTACTGATACCAGTAATGCTCTTCATTTTGAAGTCTTCTATAAAGGTGAAGTCTTTAATCCTGAAGAATTCTATCTCCTTGATTATACTGAAGTAATGAATAACAATGACTAAGTTAATACTTTATCTTAATGATAATGAAATTCAAATTATTAAAAATAAACTACTCACTTTTACTTCTCCTAGTATAAATAATAGTAATATCGAAGATGAAAATCTCTTTCTAAAAGACTTTAAAAATTTTTTAAAAGTACATAAATTAATATCTTCAATTTGTTATACTCCCATTGACCTTTATTTAAATTATAAAGTCTATCCTAAAGATCTAGTTTATTATAACTATCTCTTCGATAAATTAGGACTTACTCTTAATAAAGTTATTCCTATCTATGTATTATTATCTCCAGATAAAAAATATTTAATTTATAACAAAAACTCCACTTATCTTATAGATAACTCAAATACTTATCCAATTAACAATCCTTATTTAGATTATTATTTATCTAGTATACCGAAGTTATTTGTCTTTGGTAATAAAGAATTTCCTTATCATAATAAACATATTATCTATAGTAATTATTCTACTTATATTGTAGATTTAATAAAAACTTCACAAGATGACTTGTGAGTTCTTTTCTTTTGTGTTATTTATTGTCCATATAAAATTTTATTGATTGTCTTGCGTAAATCTTACATAAATCTTGCTTAAACCCAAAAAATATTCAACTACAAAATGGTCATTACCAGTATAATCGAAATTAAAGACAGTTTGGTTCTTATAGAAATATAAATTGCAATTAGTCTTCTCTTTTAGATTACTAACATATAATCCTCACTTATCATTATCCAAAGAACAACTAGAAAGACCATCTTTCGAATCAAAAATGGCC
>CAKOOW010000012.1 GCA_934098445.1 uncultured Bacilli bacterium | reverse complement strand
AAAATGGCAAAATTTACTAAAGAAGAATTTATCGAAGGTTTAAAAGAAATGACTATTCTTGAAGTTAAAGAATTAGTTGATGCAATGAAGGAAGAATTTGGAGTTGATCCATCTGCTGTTGCTGTTGCTGCTGCTCCTGCTGCTGGTGAAGATACAGCTGCTGCTGCAAATAAAAATGTTGTATTAAAGGATGCTGGTGCAACTAAGATTGCTGTTATCAAGATTCTTAAGGAATTAACTGGTCTTGGACTTGTTGAAGCTAAGGCTTTAGCTGATAACGGTGGAAATGTTAAAGAAAACCTTCCTGCTGAAGAAGCTGAAAAAGTTAAAGCACAACTTGAAGAAGCTGGTGCTACTGTTGAATTAGTTAACTGCTAATTTAAAACCAATGATAAATTAGACTGTGGATAAGTAATTAGTTATTCACAGTTTTTTCTTGCTTAAAAATAGGTAATGATATATAATCTATTTCGAGGTGAAGTACTATGCATTTAGATAATAAAGGTTGGAGTTTAAATACATTGTTAATATGCATTGTTGTTTTGTTGCTTTTTTTAATGTTAGCAATATTTAATGCTTATAAATTATCTTCGAGATTATCTAGTGATGTTAGTAATTCTGGTAATATAAATAATATTACCGACAGTACTACAAGTGATGATTCAACTATTATTAATGATAACAATGATAGTACTGGGGATAATGATGATTCTCAAGATAATAATAATTCTTCAGTTAATGTTCCGGAGTACTATAAAACTAAGGAAAGTCAATTGCAGGCTGCTACTATTCGTTATTTAAAAGAAAATACTATAACAGTTGCTGAGGATGAGAAAATTGTTATAAGGATATCTGATGTTATTAAGGATAAGTATATTCAAAGTATAAAAGATGATATGACTAATAATACTTGTGATGCTTATAGTGTTGTTGGATTTAAAGATAATGATTATGTTGTTACAAGTTATATATCTTGTGATAGTTATGAAACACAGAATTATGGGGTTACAGAATGAAAAATTTTAGAAGATTTACTATTAGTTGGGGAGTTATTTTAATATTAATTTTTGTTGTTTTTACAGCTTATTCGTTTAAATTAGATAAAAAAATTGATGAATATCATTCTTTAGAAAATAATTTTGCTTCTAAAGTAGCGGAATATAATGATGCTAATAAAATCTATCCATCTTCGATTGAAGTTATGACGGTTACAGCTAGTGAGGCGATTGAAAAGGGAATAATCGCTGATTTACAGATTAGTAATGATGTTTGTGATGGGTATGTTAGTATATCTAATGATGATATTGTTGTTTACACACCATATATCTCTTGTAAAAATTATACGACTAAAGGTTATGATAAAAGTAAAAATTAATTTTCACTATTTAAAAAACAAAAAATTAGAAAATAGGATGTAATTTACTTGGCAAAAGACCTTTACTTTAGAAAATAGGTTTGTTATAATACTTAGCGAGTAATGAATTGCTCCTTGCTTCGTTTTAACGAAAGCCGAGTAGACCAAGAGGAGGTGTAAAAATGAATAAATACGAAATGATGTTCATTATTAAAGCAACTATGGAAGAAGCTAATGTTAAGGCTGCTGCTAATAATATCAAAAGTTTAGCTGAAAGTCTTAAGGTTAAAGTAGAAAGCTTTAAGGAAATGGGACAAAAAAAATTAGCATATCCTATTAAAAAGGAAGTTAGTGGTTATTATTTTGTTATGACTATGACTGCTAATAAAGATGCTATAAAAGAAATAGATCGTAAAGCATCTATCGATGAAAATGTTATTAGACATTTAATCATCAAATTAGATGAGGAGTAGTAATGAATAAAGTAATTTTAATTGGAAGATTAACTAGAGATCCTGAATTGCGTACTATTGCTAATGGGACACCTACAGCAACATTTTCTTTAGCGGTTGATAGAAATTTTACTAATCAACAAGGCGAAAGGGAAGCCGATTTTATAAATTGTGTTGTTTGGAGAAAGCAAGCAGAGAATTTGGCTAAATATTGTACAAAGGGTTCGCAAGTAGCAGTAGAAGGACGTATTCAAACGAGAAATTATGATGCTCAAGATGGAACTAAGCGTTACGTTACAGAAGTAATTGTTGATAATGTAAGCTTTTTAGGTTCTAGAAGTGCTAATAATTCTTCATTTGATAATTCAGCTAATACTTCATATAGTAATGGTTCTTCCTATACGAATAATACTTCTTATACTAATAATGCAGTATCAAGTAATAACGGTGGGGCTAGTAGCGACATTATATCATCTGATTTAAGCATGGATCCATATGCTGCAATGGGTAATGAAGTTTCGCTAACTGATGATGACCTACCTTTCTAAGAGAGGAGAAGTTAAGATGGCAGAATTTTATCGTAAGAAAAAGAAAATTTGTCAAATGTGTGCTGGAAAATCTATAGATTATAAAGATGTTCCTATTATCACAAAATATATTACTGAAAAAGGTAAGATTGTTAATAGAAGACAAAGTGGTGCTTGTGCTAAACATCAAAGACATATTGCACAACAAATTAAATATGCTAGATTTATGGCTTTAATACCATATGTTAAAGACTAAGGTACTTGATTAAGTATCTTTTTTTTATGAGAAAAAATGCATTTGCAAATTGTTTTTTAGAATATATTTACTTATTGCAATAATAAATTTTATATGAGTAAATTGTTAAAAATAATTATTAAAATTTAGCAACTTTTTTTGACTGATACTAGGATATTTGATACAATAGGTAGGAATTAAAAAGGAGAAAACTATGAAGGTTATATTACTTAAAGATGTAAAAAAACAAGGTAAGAAAGATGATATTATAGAAGTAAGTGATGGTTATGGAATGAACTATTTAATTAAGAATGGTTTAGCTGTAGCAGCAACCAAAACAAGTACTAAAATATTGTCTCAAGAACTTGATTTGCGAAAGCAAGAAGAAGAAAAACTAATTGAAGAAATGCAAGCTATGCGTGATAAAATAATTAGAGAAAATATTACTTTTAAAGTTAAAACCGGTGCGATGGATAAAGTATTTGGAAATATTTCTTCTAAACAGATTGCAGAATATTTAAACAAGATGGGGTATAAAGTTGATAAAAAGCAAATTCAAATAGATAGTCCGCTAGATACATTAGGAACTCATAATGTTACGGTTGAACTACACAAGAAAGTGCGCTTTAATATCAGAGTTAATTTAGTGAAGTAGGTGATAATATGGCAAGAAAAATGCCACAAAATTTAGATGCTGAAATGTCAGTTTTGGGTGTTTGTTTTCTTGATGATAGAGTGATTGGTCGAATACTAGAAGAAGTTAGTGAAGATATGTTTTATAGTGATGCCAATCGAAAAGTTTTTCTTGCTATAAAAAATTTGCACGATGGTGGTATTCCTCTGGATATGACAACAATCAAAGATGAATTAGATAAGACTAAGAGTCTAGCTAGTATTGGGGGAATTGAATATTTAACCAAGATTGTTGATAGTGTTTCTAATGCTGCTAATTTAGACTATTATATAGGTATTCTAAAAGAAAAGATGATAGTGCGTAATCTGATAATAACGGCAACTGATATAGTAACTGATGCTTATGAAGATACTGATGATGTTACTGGTTTATTAGATACGGCTGAGAAAAATATTTTAGATGTTATTAGATCAAGGCAAACTACGGAATTTGCATCGATATCTGATGTGTTACAAAGAGCCCAAGCTCAACTTGAGTACTTATCGCAAAATCATAGCGTGATTTCAGGCTTAGAAACAGGCTTTTATGATTTAGATAAAGCAACTAGTGGTTTACATGAAGGCGAAATGATTGTTATTGCCGCTCGTCCCGGTATGGGAAAAACAGCATTTGCACTAAATATTGCGACGCATGCGGCGATGACTACTAAAAAAGCAGTAGCAATATTCAACTTAGAAATGTCGGCTGAACAGTTAGTTAATCGTATGATTAGTGCTCTTGGGGGTGTGGAAAATAGAAAACTAACGAATGGTCAATTAGGACAAAATGACTGGAAAAAATATAATGAAGCTGTTAGTCAACTTGCTGACACTAATATTTATATTGAAGATAATTCTGGTATAACTGTAAATGATATAAGAGCTAAATGTCGTCGATTGGCCACCAAAAAAGAAGGATTGGGGTTAATTATTATCGATTACTTACAGTTACTTACGATGGGGGGCAGAAGACCAGAATCAAGACAACAAGAGGTTTCTGATATTTCCCGTTCGATTAAAATGATGGCGATGGAATTAAAAGTACCGGTAATTGCTTTAGCCCAGTTGTCTCGTAATGCTGAGAAGCGTGAAAATAACGAACCTATGCTTGCTGATTTAAGAGAATCTGGTTCAATTGAACAGGATGCCGATATTGTTATGTTTATTAATCGTAAAGATTATTATAAAGCTAAGACAGAGTTGGGAAAATCAGAGAATGTAGAAACAGATATAATTATTGCTAAGCACAGAAAAGGGGGAACTGGTAAGTTTACTGTCTTATTTGAGCCTAGTATGATGAATTTCAAAAACTATATGGTTTTAGAAAAAGAAGGAGATTATTAATGAGTAAAAAAACGCAAATTTTGTGTGTGCTGACAACTATGATATTTGGAGTAGCTTTATTTATAGCAACTTCATATAAAACTAGTTATGCTGATGAGGTAGAAGGGGTTTATCAAGTCTATTTGAATGGGGAAAAGCTAGGGATGATTAATAGTCAGGATGAGTTGTATTCTCTTATTAATGATGAACAATCTAACTTAAAAGAAGAGTATAATGTAAGTCAAGTATATCCTCCTAAAGGATTCTCTATTACTAAATTAAATACTTATAATTCGGATGTTACCAGTGTTAATGAAATCTATGATAAGATTAAAGAATCAAATAGTTTTACAGTTAAAGGATATACTATTACGGTTACTAGTAAAGAAGATGATGAAAATAAAGTATCTTTTAAGGTTAATGTTTTAGATGAGCAAATCTTTGAAGAGGCTATTAAGAAAGTTATTTTGTCATTTATTCCCGAAGATGAGTATTTAGCATATATAAATAACGAACAAAAAGAGATTGCTGATACTGGTGAAAAGATAGAAAATATTTATTTTAAAGAGAATATTTCAATTAAAGAGTCTTATATTAGTACGGATGAAAGAATATTTACAGATGTAGATTCATTAAGTAAATATTTGCTATTTGGAACGGATAATAAAGAGACTGAGTATACAGTAAAAGTTGGGGATACAATAAGTAGTATAGCGGAAGCTAATGAGTTAAATGTTTCGGAATTTTTAGTTGCTAATCCTAAATACAAGAGTGAAAATGACTTATTAGCTGTCGGGGATAAAGTTATTATTTCCTTGATTAATCCAATGATGCATTTAGTCTATGATAAGTATGTTGTTGCTGACGTTGAAGAGAAATATTCAACTGAGACTAAGTACGATTATTCAAAAGATACAAGTTATCGTTATGTTCAGACTAAGGGTGTTAATGGTATTCGTCGTGTAGCGTCACGTACTCAGGTAATCAATGGTGATGCTAACCAACAGGTTGTAGTAGATACAGCGAATACTTATGTGGTTAGAGAAGCTGTTAACGAAGTTGTTGTAAAGGGTAAAAAATCTAGTTATAATTATGGTAACTATATAGAGATTACTAACGATGACTTTGCATGGCCTACCTTACCAGGTTATATGATTACTTCTGGTTTTGGTACTCGTTACTTATTTAATCGTACTAGTCATGATGGTTTAGATATTTCTGGTACTGGTTATGGTTCACCAATCTTTGCAATAGCAGCGGGAACGGTAATACATGCCGATTGGTATGGGTATGCTGGAAGAAATATCGGTTTAAATATTATTATTCGCCATCCAAATGGTTATTATAGTTTGTATGGTCACTTATCTAAAGTTTATGTTACTAAAGACCAACAAGTAGCAAGAGCTCAAAAGATAGGAGCTATGGGTAAATCGGGAATGGTAACTGGTACTCACGTTCATTTAGGTTATTGGACTGGGGTTCCATACCAGAAAGGAAGCAAGGCTATTAATCCAGCGTTGTTGTATAAATAATGAGAATTTGTGTATTAGCGAGTGGGTCTAAAGGAAATGTTAGCTTTATAGAAACAGCTAAGCATAAAATACTTCTAGATATGGGAACTAATTTAAGATATATTAGTTCCCATTTAGAGGTTTTAGGAGTTAGTTTAAGTGATATAGATACTATAATAATTTCGCATATTCATACAGACCATATTGGAGCTTTAGAAAATTATATTAAAAAATATCAAGGTAAAGTTTATATGACTTTAGGGATGATACAAGAATTAAGTGAGGATAATCCGATTAAAAATTATGAAAATTTGGTACTTTTTGATGATGATATTTATTTAGATGACATTAGAGTTAATGTGATAAAGACAAGTCATGATACTAAAGATTCAAGGGGATATGTTATTAATGAGGGTTTAAATAGCGTTGTTTATTTGACAGATACGGGATATCTTAACCAAAAGTATTTTAATATATTAAGGAATAGAACGGTTTATTTGTTTGAAAGCAATCATGACGTAGAAATGCTTATTAATGGGAAGTATCCAGCATGGCTTAAAGATAGAGTAGTTGGTCCGTATGGACATTTATCTAATAAAGATGCTAGTATTTATTTAGCTAAATTGGTGGGTTCAGAGACTAGAAAGATTATTTTGACCCATTTATCCCATGAAAATAATACGGAAGAGTTGGCTCTTGCTACGATTAAAGATATTTTTAATGAGTATGGAGTAGAGTTTTCTAATATTAGTTGTGCAAGACAGACGGAAGCTTCTGAGGTAATAGAGATATGATAAAGTTAATATGTGTCGGGAAAATTAAAGAAAAGTATTTAACTGATTTAATTAGTGATTATGAGAAAAGGATTAATAAGTATCATAAATTTCAGATAATCGAGGTTAAAGATAGTAATATTGTAGAAGAAGCTAAACTGATTGAAAAGTATATTGGGGGTAATGATTATGTGGTTTCTTTAGCTATTGAGGGAGAAATGATGAATTCTTTAGAGTTTGCTTCCTTTATTGATAAGACTTTTAATCATTATGGATGTATTACTTTTATAATTGGAGGCTCTGATGGAATTTTAGAGACCATTAAGAAGAAGTCAAATAAAAGATTGTCATTTTCAAAGATGACGATGCCTCATGGTTTATTTAGAGGAGTATTTTTAGAACAGATTTATCGTAGTTTCAAGATTATAAATAATGAAACTTATCATAAATAATGAAGATTACTAGAAATAGACAGTAATCTTTTTCTTTGGTACAATAGAGTTTAGAGAGAAGTGAATAATATATGATAGGAAATGACTGGGATCAAGAATTAAGCGTGATTTGGAATAGTCCTAATTTCAATAAGTTTTATAAGGGAGTATTAAATCTTTATGATAAAGAAACTATTTATCCACCGCGAGAAGATATTTTTAATGCTCTAAAGTTGACTCCTTATAAAGATGTAAAAGTGGTTATTGTTGGACAAGACCCGTACCATGGAGAAGGAGAAGCTATGGGACTTTCTTTTTCGGTTCATAAAGATATTAAGATTCCGCCATCACTTAAAAATATTTATAAAGAATTATATGATGATTTAGGAATTAAACCTCACGGCGATGGTGATTTGACTAAGTGGGCGAAAGAGGGAGTTTTACTATTAAATAGTGTTTTAACTGTAAAAAAAGATTGTCCTGCTTCTCATAAAAATTTAGGTTGGGAACTGATGACAGATTATATCATAAAAAAAATAAATGCTAAACAGACGCCAGTTGTCTTTATACTATGGGGGAATTTTGCTAAGTCAAAAGCAGTTTATATTACTAATCCTATCCATTTGATTATTAGCAGTCCACATCCATCGCCTTTTTCAGCAAGAAGTGGTTTCTTTGGAAGTAGACCATTTTCAAGAACAAATCAATTTTTAGAAAAAAATAATCTCCAACCGATTGATTGGCGATTATAATTTGAAATCATTGATAATATCATCATTTAAATCTTTATTATCAAAAAAATTACGGACAGAAATATTGTGAAATTTAGCAATTATATTAGAAGGAAACTTTCTAACTAGTTCATTGGACTTAGAAGTATATTTGTTATAAAACTTCTTGGCTGCATTAATCTGTTCATCCATAACACGAATATCATTAAGATAGTCACGATATTCTTTAATTCCTTCTAGCTCAGGGAAATCATCTTGGATTTTTGAGATTAGTAAAAGAGTATCGACTAGTTTGCGTTCTAATTGAAAGTTGGATAGACTTTCTTTTTTTAAGTCATTTAAGTCTTTAAAATTAATTTTTGTTTCTTTGATATTGTTTTTAATTAAAGTTTCTAGTTTTAAGAGTAAGTCATATTTATTACGAAGAGCTTCATCAATAAGGCATTCGGCTTCATCAATTTTGACTTTACAGTCTTGAAGCTCGTTGTAAAAGAAAATATAAGCTATTAAAGCTAGACAAACAATGATAATTATGATTAAAAAAGCATAGATAATATACATATTGAACCTCGTATTCTATAAGAATAGTATATCAAACAATTAATTGATAGTAAATAAATTATATGTTATTCTAGGAGTGGTGATGATATGAAAATTAAATGTTTAGTAGTAGGAGAATTAATGGCTAATTGTTATCTTCTAGAGAAAGATGGTAAAGTATTAATAATTGATCCGGGGGATGAGTTTGAAAAAATTGATAAGGTTATTGCGGGAGAAGTGGAAGAGATTTTAATTACGCATTCGCATCAAGATCATATTGGAGCTTTAAAAGAGTTAGAGGATAAATATCAAATTAAGCATAATACTTTTAAGAAAGAGACTTTTAAGTATGAAGTTATTAAGACGCCAGGACATACTAATGATTCTTTGAGTTTTTATTTTCCAGAAGAGAAAGTGATGTTTACGGGAGATTTTTTGTTTGCTAATTCGATTGGGAGAATGGATATGCCAACAGGAAGTAGAAAGGATATGGAGTCTTCATTATTAAAGATAAGTAAGTATCCTTTAGATACAGTTATTTGTCCGGGACATTATTATACGAGTACGTTAGGAGATGCTTTAGATATCGTAAAAAACTTCTTTGTTTAGAAGTTTTTTTCAGAATAGCTATGACTATAGTTGATGCGTTCATCAAAAGTGACATAGTTAAGATAAATCATTAAGATAAGGTCCCATTCGCCGGTTTGGGGATTACTGATGATTAAATGATCACGTCCAGCTTCTTCGATACGACCCGCAAATATTTTGTTGCGCCATTCGGTTGAGTCAGGGAAACTGACATAGGCTTTGACCATTTTACCTTTGTTTAATCTTAAGATGTTTTCAATATAACTTTGTTCCATGGGAAGAGTTGTTCCACTTGAATAGTTAGGCTGATTAAAGTTACCTGGAGTGCTGGAAGAAGGATTATTTGCCATGTTACCAGGATTATTCATATTGACATCATAGTTGTTTTGGTTGGTTGGAAAAGTTGGATTTTGATAATATGTTCCATTCATTTTAAAATTTTCACCTCACTAACTATATGCAAAAAACTAAAAATATAGTATCATTATTATAGTAGGTGAAATATGAGAACGGTTATTAATAGATTTAAAGATAAGGAAAATTTAAAGAACTTGTTTATCTTTTTATTAGGGTTAGTGATTTTAGCTTTTAATTATAATGTTTTTGTGTATCCTAACAAGTTTAATGTTGGGGGGATGACGGGAGTTGCGACGATTTTAAATTATTTATGTGGTCTGGAGCCTGCTTATTTTATCTTTGGGAGTAGTATTTTCTTAGTTATTTTATCTTATTTTACTTTGGATAAAGATATTACTTATAATAGTGTCATTGGAGCGATTATGTATCCTTTGCTATTGGAATTTTTAAAACCTTTTTGTGCTTTTATTAGTCCATATTTTGTTTTTTCTAATACCGTTATTACGCTTATTATAGCGGGGGCTTTACTAGGACTTGGTAGTGGTTTAGTTTATAAGAGTGGTTATACAACTGGAGGTAGTGATATCATTATGAAGATACTAAATAAGTATCAACATTTGACGGAGGGTAACGCTAATCTTTTGATGAATACCATTATTGTTCTTTTAGGAGCTATTGTCTTTGGGGTATCTAGTGTTATTTATTCGATTATAATCCTTATTATTTCGACTAGTCTTGTAGATAAGATATTGATTGGTATTTCTAGTAGTAAGATGTTTCTGGTATCAAGTAAAAAGTATAAACAGATTGAAGATTATGTTATCGATACAATGCATACAGGAGTGACTATTTTAGATGCTACGGGAGGATTTTTATTTCAGAAGCGGAAAATTCTTATGGTTGTGGTGCCAACGAGGATGTATAATGTCTTTAAAGAAGAGATACTTCTTTTAGATAAAGATGCTTTTATTGTTGTTAGTGATTGTTATGAAGTAACAGGTGGTCAGAAGAGAAAAAATAGTTTGTTAGATTAGGATATTTTTATGGCAAAAAGAATAATGATGAGTCTTACCTTTATAGTGGGAGTAGTGGTGATTACTTTTATCTTGGGAGCTAAGTGTATTAATGTTTATTTAGATAATAATTATGGTTTTAAGATTGATGAGAATCTTTTAGAAGATGATTATTTTACAAAGAATAAAGAGATTTTAAAGAATAAGGGTATTATTGAAGATGTTAATACAAAAGAGAAAGAGACTTTAAAAGTAGAAGATGATAGTTATAAGAAGAGTAATATTCCAATAAAGGATATTTATTATAAGAGAAATGTTATAGATACTTATAATACAGATTATCAGGTGTCTTCTGATGTTTTGAATGTCATAAATAGTACAGTTAATTCTTATAAAGGGGCTAGTTCTTTTTATCTTTTAGATTTAGTAAATGGTGGGAGTATTGCCTATAATGTAGATACTATTTATCAAGCTGCTAGTTCGATAAAAGCGGCTTATTGTCTTTATTTATATGAAGCGGCTAGGGAGGAAAAGATTGATTTAGAGGAAGAGATTCCTTATTTAGCTAGGTATTATAATGAGGGGACGGGAGTTGTTAAGAATAGTGAGTTTGGAACGATGTATAAAGTTCGAGATTTAATTAGAGATACGATTGTCTATAGTGATAATACGGCTTATAAGATGTTGCATGGGAGATTTGGGGTTCTTGATTATAATGCGATGCTGGATAATTTAGGAGTTAAGAGACTACATCTTACATATGCTAATCCTTGGGGACTTACGGATTTAAGAAGTTTAGCTATTATTTGGCAAGAGATATATAATTTTAGTTTAGAAGATGAAGAGTATGGAAGAGAATATTTAAATCTTTTATCAGAGAATATTTATAATTATTTGAAAGAGACAAGACCTGAGACTTTTAGTGCTACTAAAGAGGGATTTACGGATGAAGTGACAATTGAGAGTGGTATTTTGTTTGAAAGTCATCCAATCTTAGTGGTAGCGGGGGCTAAGAAATCTTATGATAAGGAACCGGTTAGACAAGTGAAGTATCTATTAAGTAGATTAAATTTAATAATTGATGAGTATTTGAAAGAAGAGGTTAGTTAAGTAACTTCTTTTATTTTTTAGGATTTTGTGTTATAGTGATACTGATAGTAAGGTGGTAATAAGTGAAGTTTATAGAAGTAAGAAATTGTTCGAAAGTATATAAGAATGGTGTTACAGCTCTAGCTAATATTAATCTTAGTATTAAAAAAGGCGAGTTTGTTTTTATAATTGGACCGACAGCATGTGGAAAGTCAACTTTAATTAAAATGCTTTATCGAGAAGAAAGACCAACGGAGGGAGAAGTGTATGTTGGGGGAATCAATGTTGGCAAGTTAAGAAATGGTAAAGTTTATAAGTTACGTCGAAAATTAGGAGTAGTTTTCCAGGACTTTAAACTATTACCAAAGTTAACTGTTTATGAGAATGTGGCTTTTGGATTAGAATGTATTGGTCTTAAGAAAAGTGAAATTAAACCGAAAGTAATGGATGCTTTAGAACGGGTTGGATTAAAAGAAAAAGCCCGTAGTATGCCAAGAGAGTTATCTGGTGGTGAGCAACAGCGTGTTTGTATAGCTAGAGCCATTGTTAATGAACCTAAACTACTTATCTGTGATGAACCGACTGGTAATTTGGACCCTGAGACTTCCAAAGAAATTATGAAGGTTATTTATGGGATTAATAAGGATTTGGGGACAACGGTGGTTATGGCTACTCATGACCGAGATATTGTTAATCGGATGAAACAAAGAGTAGTAATGATTGATGCTGGTGTTAAGGTTAGTGATATAGAAAAAGGAGGTTATAAGGTTAATGCGATTAATTAGAATATTAATTAGAAATTTTCGAGATGCTTTGCGAAGTGTCTTAAGAAATTTTAGTCTTTCGATAGCGTCGATTACGTGTATAACGATTACTTTAGTTTTAGTAGCGCTGTCAATTGTTATAAGTGCTAATATCGACCATTTTACCAAGACTTTGGAAGATACTTTGACGGTAGTTGTTTATCTTAATGAAGATGTAACGGAAGAGGAGAAAGACAAAGTTATTGAGGGGATTAAGTCTTTAGATAATTATGATTCTTATATATATAAATCCAAAGATGAGTGGAAAGAGGAAATGGCTAGTACGAGTAGTGAACTTGGAGCGACTTTAAGTTATTTAGATACTAATCCGCTTTTGGATTCTATTGTTGTTAAGGTTAAAGATATAAAAAGTCTTAGTTATGTGGCTAGTAGTATTAGAAATATGGATGGGGTTAAGTCAGCTAAGTATGGGGAAGATACGGTTGATAAGATGATTTTAATGTTTGATGTTGTTTCGAAAGTAACAATTGTCATTGTTTTGGCTCTTATCTTAGTAACAGCTTTCTTGATAAGCAATACTATTAAACTAACGATATTTTCGCGTCGTAATGAAATAGAGATTATGCGTTTAGTAGGAACAAGTAATTTTGCAATTAGACAACCATTTATCATTGAAGGTTTTATTCTTGGGGTTATCGGAGCGATTATTCCAATAATAATTACGGTTTATGGGTATATTTTGTTCTACGAACATTTTGATGGCTATTTATTCTCCCATGTTATTGAACTTATTAAGCCAAGTAACTTAGTATGGTTTGTTTCAATTATTCTGGTAGTTGTCGGTGGTGTTGTCGGAATGTTTGGTAGTAACCGTGCCGTTAGAAAGTATTTGAAGATTTAATGAAAAAAGTTATTAATTATAGTTTTAGAATTATTTTGAGTATTTTGTTATTAATTCCTTATTTTGTTGAACCTTTTAGTGTTATGGCGGCCTCAAATAATAGTAAGGCAACTACTATAGCCGGGTTAAGAAAAGAGTTGGAAGCTTTAAAGAAACAGAAAACGGATGCGGAGAATAATAAAAAGCAAACCCAAAGTCAGATTAATAAAAATAAACAAGATGTTGAAAATGCAAGGAAAGAGCAGGAACAAATTGCTCAAGATGTGGTTGATGCGGAAGAAAAGATTACGAAGAGTAATAGTGATATTGAGAAAGCTAAGACTGATATTAATGAAGTCTTAAAGTATTATCAGTTAAGTGATAATAATAATGAATTTATTGAGTATATAATGGGAGCTTCAACGCCAACGGACTTTATTATGCGGGCTCAAGCGGTATCTCAGATAAGTGAATATTATAAAAATAAAATTGATACTTTAGATAAGTTAATCAAGGAAAATGAACAGTTAAAAGTTGATTTAGCTAATAAGAATGTCGAACTTGATAATAAAATTGATGCGACTTCAAAAGCTATTTCTAAATTAAATGATGAACTTGATAGCATTAATGATATCAATGAAGATATTAATTCCCAGATTAAAAATCAACAAGCTTTAATTAATTACTATAAAACCGTTTGTAGTAGTGAAACGCAGTTACTTTCTTCTTGTGTCAGTGTAGCGGCTTCAACGGGTTGGTTAAAACCAGTAGTTAAAGGACGTATCAATTCGCGTTGGGGCTATCGTGGCTCTATTCTAGGAACGAGTACTTTTCATAATGCTCATGATATTGGCGGCAATAATGAAGGAACACCTGTCTATGCTGCCGCCGCTGGAACGGTAGCAGCCTTAACTAGGAGAAGCACTTGTGGCGGAAATATTGTTTATATTCATAACAATGTTAAGGGTAAGGCTTATACGACGCAATATGGTCATCTTTTGACAATTAATGTTAAAGTTGGTGATAAAGTTACCGTTAATACCGTGATTGGAACTGTTGGCGGTGGTTCGACAGCTTCTAAAAACGGTGGTTATGACCGTTGTACAACGGGAACTCATTTGCATTTTGGTATTTCTAAAGGATATTATTTAGGAGGCGGAGCAAATGGTTACTCTAGATGGTCAACCTTCATTGCTAATTCTATCGAGCCACCTGGATATCCAAAGACGGGAGTCTTCTGGTATTCAAGGTAAGAAAAAACTATTCAAGGAGTACTTGAATAGTTTTTTTGATGCGAGCGGAAGTAAGGTATTAGAATAAGAAAAATATAGAAGTTATATTATTGATTATTAGTTATAAATGGGGTAAATTTTATGAATATAACTTATATTTGCTCGCATCGATTGGTAGGATATCATTACTACTTAAAAAGGTCAAAAGAGGAAATTGGGTCTTTAGATAAGAAAATAAGGCTAAAGATTAAATATGGCTTAAAAAAGAGATAAGTTTTGATATAATAAGAAAGACAAAGGAAAAGTTTAGGAGTTTTTATGACATATACAATAAGAGTGAAAGAAGAGATAGCGCATCTAGAGACGGATATAGTTGAAGCTTTAGCAGAGGTTTCGGGATTTATTCGTTTTGATGGCGAAGTTACTAGTAAAGAAATAATCTTAAATATTGAGAATGCTAGTGTAGCAAGAAGAATATATAAACTAATGAAGATGTGTTTTCAAATAAGACCACAGATAACAGTTCGGGTTCAAAAGAGGTTTAGAGTTCATCAGTTATATATTTTAGTTTATAATAGTAAGGTTATGTCGGTCTTAGAAAGACTTAATATTTATAAGAATGGACGAGTGATTTTACCAGAGGAGTATTTTTTAGCGACTAAGGAAGAAAAAATAGCCTTTTTACGGGGGCTTTTCTTGGCAACAGGAAGTATTAATAATCCTCAGACTAGTGGTTATCATATGGAGTTTAGTGTTCCTAGAAAGACTGATGCTTCTTATGTAGTTAAATTACTTAAAGAATTTAATATTGTTTCTAAGATATTGAAAAGAAAAACAAGATATATGGTATATATTAAACAAGCGGAGATGATTAGTGATACCTTAAAGATGTTAGGAGCTATTAATAGTATGTTTTTCTTTGAGGATATTAGGATTTATCGTGATCATAAGAATATGGTAAATCGGTTGAATAATTGTGAGATTGCTAATCAAGAGAAGACGACGATTACAGGACTTAAGCAACTCGAGGATATAGATTATCTTAAAAAGAATGATTTATTACCTCTTTTAGATGAGAAAATTCAGGAAGTTATTATGTATCGGGAGAAATATCCGGAGACTTCTTATCAAGAATTAGCTGAGATTGTTACTATGGAAAGTGGGCATTCTATAAGTAAATCGGGAATTAATCATTATTTTCGGAAGATTAGAGATTTAGTTAATAAGCATAAAGAGAAGAATGAAAATTAAGAGAAAATGTCTAGTAAAAGAGTTGGTTTAATGATAAGATAATCTTAAGGTAGGGTATTTATGAAAAGAAAGAGAAAACTAAATAAGTGGGTTTTGGTTAGTTTAATTATTCTTATTATTTTAGGACTTCTAAGTATTAGTGTAATTTCTTTGATGGCTAATCCTAAGTATGTGATAAAACAAAGTATTACGAGGACTTTTAATTCTTTAGAGAAGGTTGGTCTTGATGATGCTAAGACGTGGCAACTAGGGACTACTATTACTTTAGGAGGTAATGTTCTTGATGAAGGGTTAGATAAGAATTCTTTTAAAGTTAATGTTATTTGGGATGAGGTTAATGATAATTTACAATTGTCTGGTAGTGTCTTAGAAGATAATAAGAAGATTTTAAATGGGACTTATTTATATTCTAAAGAGAAAAATTATGTTGCTAGTGATGATTTATTTAAAAATATATATAATATTGATGAGTATGATTGTAAGGATAAGAAGGATTTAATTTGTTTTTTAAAACTTGATGATGATAATCTAAAGAATAGTTTGGATATTGATGAGAGTAATATTTCTTTAGAGAGGGCTATTGCAGAGTTAGAGAAAGCTTTAGAAGAGGCTGTTACTAAGGATAATACTTATCGTAATAAAGGGTCTTTTAAAGATGAAGTTAAGGATTATAATAAATATACTTATAAGATAGATAAAGAGACTTTGAATAATATTTATGGGAAACTAGGGACTGATAGTAGATATTATTTATACTTAGGAGCTTGTTTAACTGATAAAGATTGTGATGATTTAGCTAAGAGTAAGGATAGTATTGAAGAAAAGTTAAAGTCTTGGAATGATGTTTTGGAGATAAATATTTATACTGATGGTTTATTTAATAAGTTTAAAGCTTTAGAAATAGGGAATAGTAGTACTTTTGTTAATCTATATTACAATAAAGATAATCAGAAGATGAGTGTTTCTTTACCAGAACAAAGACTTAGAGTAGAAAGTACGAAGAGTGATAATAAACAAGTGACTACTATTTATTTTAAAGAGGTTTTAGTAGGGACTTTGAATTATCAAAAAGAAGATAAAGAGAGTACTTTAGATTATCGTTTTAGTTTCTTAGGATTTAGTTTGGATGGGAAGATTAGTAATAAAGCTAATAAACATGATGATTATACGGATGGTATTTTAGATATGAGTGCGAATATGGATGCTATATTCTTTAAGACGGATTTAACGGTTGGATTTGATTATAATTTAGCTAATAAGATAAGTATTCCCGTTATTGATACAAGTAAGGCTTTAGATTATAAGGAGATGACTACGGAAGATAAAGAGATGATGGATAAGACTTTAGATGATTTTAAGAAGAGTAATATTGGGAAAGTTTTAGGACTTTTTGATAGAGAAGATATATCTGATGATTTATTAAATAATGAGATATGATAAGACTAAGTTAATTTCTTAGTCTTTTTGGTCTATTAAAATAAAGCAATCATAAAATTTAAAAGACTTTTAAAAAGTTTTTTGATATAATTTAGATGATGATAAGAAGGGTGTTTATGAATAAGAAAATAGTAGTTACTTATAATCAAGGTAAGCAAGTGACGGTTGCTATTAATACAAAGATTATTGAAGTTTTAAAGAGTTTGCCTTTAGAGTTTAAAAAGAATATTATTGGGGCAAAGATTGATAATAGTGTCGTGGGAATGGATGCGAAACTTAAAAGAGATTGTACGATTGATTTTATTGATAAGAGTGATTTGGCAGGTTATAAGATGTATCAAGCTGGTTTGAAATTTATTATGCTAGCTAGTGTAAAAGATTTGTATGAAGATGCCAAGATTAGTTTTGATCATTCGATTATGCGAGGGATGCATATTACTTTAGAAGTTGGCCATAATCTTACTGATGAGGATATTATTAAGATTAAAGAACGAATGATGATGATTGTTAAAGAAGATTTACCTATCTTAAAGATGAATGTTTTAAGTAAAGAGATGGTAGAGTATTATAATAAAAAGAATGATTTAGCTTGTAGTGCCAATATCTTAAATGTAGATTATGAGTTAGTAAATCTTTATCGTTTAGAGAAGTATTTTGGGTATTTTTATATGGAGATGCCTTATAGTACCGGGGTTTGTCGTCATTTTGATGTGGTTTTATTAAATCCTAAGGAATTAGTATTGTTATTTTTAGATGAAAAGATGAGTGCTGGTGTACCGACTTATATTAATTATGAGAAAGTTATTGATTGTTTTCGAAGTGAAAAGGCTTGGCTTAGTAAGTTAAATATTTCTTATGCATATCAGGTAAATGAAGTAGTGGCTTCAGGTAAGATTAGTGATTTAATTAGATTATCGGAACTTAATTTTGATAATAAGATTCATAGAGTTTGTGATGATATTGTACTAAAGGGAAGTCGCTTTGTAATGATAGCAGGGCCTTCTAGTAGTGGTAAGACTACAACTTGTAAGAAGATTGCTCTAGATTTGCAGTCGCGGGGTATTAAGACTATTGCTCTTAGTGTTGATGATTATTTTAAAAATAGAGTGGATACACCGAAACTTCCAAATGGGGATTATGACTTTGAAAGTATAAAAGCCATTGATGTAGAAGGATTAAATCGAGATATTAATTTATTACTGGAGGGAAAAGAGGTAGGTTTACCGACTTATAATTTTGTCTTAGGAGTTAGAGAGTATTTGGGTAAACCAGTTAAGATTACGGAGAATTGTATAATTCTTTTAGAAGGGTTACATTGTCTTAATGATAATTTAACTCCTCAGATTGCAAATGAGACAAAGTATAAGATTTATCTAAGTCCTTTTATGCCTCTTAATATTGATAGTAATAATTATATTAGTACGACGGATTTACGACTTATTAGAAGAATTATTAGAGATAATCGTACGAGGGGACATGATGTTAGTAAGACAATAGCAACTTGGAAAACAGTTCGAGATGGGGAAGAGAAGTATATTTTCCCTTATATTAGTACCAGTGATGTGATTATTAATACTTCTTTGGTTTATGAGTTAGGAGTTTTAAAGGTCTTTGCGGAACCGCTTCTTTACTCGGTACGAACGGATTCTAAGTATTATGAAGAAGCGAGAAGACTAATTAATTTCTTGAAGAGTTATTTTCCTATTTCGAGTGAATATATTAGAACGGATTGTGTCTTAAGAGAGTTTATTGGCGGGTCTTGTTTTGAGAATTAATTAAGCCCTATATAAATAAGGAAAAATTTCTAGGATGAGATAATTTTAATAGATAGTATAGGAAGAAAGAAAAGAATAGTCAAGAGAATTTAAAAATAATTGTTAAAGAAAGAAATGGAGAAAGTTTATGATAAAGGTAGCAATAAATGGTTTTGGAAGAATTGGAAGATTAGCATTTAGAGAGATGATTACCAGTAAGGATATGAATGTAGTGGCTATTAATGATTTAGCAACTGCTGAGGAGTTAGCGTATCTTTTGAAGTATGATACTAATCATCGTAGTTTTCATGAGAGTGAGATTGGTTATGAAAATGATAATCTAGTGATAGCAGGAGTAAAAAAGATCAAAGTCTATAAGGAGAAAGATCCCTCTAATCTTCCATGGGAAGAGTTAGGAATAGATGTGGTATTAGAGTGTAGTGGACACTTTACAAAGTATGAAGATGCCTATAAACATATTGAAGCCGGAGCCAAGAAAGTTATTATTTCGGCCCCAGGTAAGGGTGATATGAAAACAATTGTTTATAATGTTAATCAGGAGATTTTAGATGGTAGTGAAAAGATTATTTCGGCGGCATCTTGTACGACTAATTGTATGGCTCCAGTTGTTAAGGTCATTGAAGATAATGTGGGAATTGTTGGTGGGGCGATGAGTACTATTCATGCGTATACTAACGATCAAGCGACTTTAGATATTACGCATAGTAAAGGTATCTATGCCAGAAGAGGAAGAGGGTGTGCACAAAATATTATTCCGGCTTCTACCGGAGCTGCTAAGGCTATTGGTAAAGTAATTCCTAGTTTAGATGGTAAAATTGTTGGGAAGGCTTTTAGAGTTCCTGTACCTGATGGTTCGATGATTGATTTAACTTTAGAGTTGAAAAGAAAAGTAACAGTTGAGGAGTTAAATAACTTATTTATTAAAAATCAAAATAGTACTTTAAGAGTTACTAATGATCCCGTAGTTTCTAGTGATTGTTTAGGGAAGAAGTGTGGAGCGATAGTCGATTTATTATCAACGGAGGTTTTAGATATTAATGGGACTTCTTTATGTAAAGTAGTTGCTTGGTATGATAATGAGGTTGGTTATACGCATCAGATGATGGAAACTTTAAGATATTTAATGAGTTTATAAGAGTAGACACTTTTAGAATATTTCTAGAAGTGTTTATTTTAATTAGATTAATTATTTGGTATAATGGGAATGATTTAGAAAATAATTATAAGGATGATAAAGATGGATGATAGAAATGAAAAGAATACAAAAGTAATTGTTCTTAATGAAAAGTTAATTATGGAAGAAAGTTTTAAAGAAGAGTATCGACAAGCTAGTTCGGCTCATCTAGAGATGATAAAGGTAATTAGAAGAAATTTACAAGATAAGGGTTTAAGACTGGAGAATGTTAAAGAGGATAATATTATGGATGCGGCTTTAGATATGGCTTCTTTATTAGAGGGACTTGTTATTCAGATTTTTCCGAATGAGGGAAATTCTAAAGAGGTTTTAGCGGTTATTTATTTTGAGGGGAGAGAACTTAAAGAGGGAGTTTTAAGTAATCTTTTGAAAGTTTATAATAATCTTATTAGTAGTAAGATTGATAATGAGTTAGTTTGTCTTAAAGGGGTATTATTTTCTCCGAGGGGAGAAATGATGGCTTGTTATCCGGTGGAAGCAAGGGATACGGAGGATAATTTGGATTTCTCGGAAATTGTAAGTAATTTACCGTTTAAGAAGAGTAAGGAAAGGAAATAAGATATGAAGTGTTTATTACAAGATATGGATGTTTTAAATAAGAGGGTTATTGTTCGCTGTGATTTTAATGTTCCTTTAAAAGAGGGGAAGATTTTAGATGATACCAAGATTAAAGCTTCTTTAGAGACTATTAATTATTTGATTGAAAAAAATTGTAAGATTATTTTACTTTCGCATATGGGAAAGGTAAAAACTCTAGAGGATAAGAAAAAATATTCTTTGAAAGTGGTAGCTGAAAGACTTAATGAGTTAGTTAGTAGTAATGTTATATTTTCCCCGGAGACAAGGAGTAGTTTTTTAGAAATTAAGGCAATGGAGTTACAACCAAAAGAAATACTGTTAGTTGAAAATACCAGGTTTGAAGATATTGATAATGGCTTTGAAAGTAATGATGATATGCAACTTGCTTCTTATTTTGCTTCTTTAGGAGATATTTTTGTTTTGGATGCTTTTGCGAGTGCTCACCGTAAACATGCTTCAACTTATGGAATTACCAAATTTATTCCTAGTTGTTTAGGGTTCTTAGTTCAAAAAGAAATGGAAATGTTAAATAAGTATGTGTTAAATGCGCCAAGACCTTTTGTTATTATTATGGGAGGCGCTAAGATTGATGATAAGTTAGCCTTAGTTTCTAAGTTGTTACCTAAGTGTGATCATATGCTTCTAGCGGGAGGACTTGCTAATAGTGCACTTAAGTCTTTGGGGCTTAATACGGGTTCTTCCTTAGTGAGTGAAAGTGTTGATACTTTAGAAAATGTTAAGAAAATTTTAAAAGAAAATAGTAGAAAGATTATCTTACCTTTTGATGCGATTGTAGGTAATAAGTATGATGATAATTCTGTCTTAAGTAAGGATATTAATAAGATTCTATCAGATGAAGTTATTGGGGATGTGGGACCAAAGACTTTAGGACAGTATCGAAAGGTTTTGACTGGGGCGAAGACTATTTTTATGAATGGTACTTTGGGAATGTATGAAGATAAGAGATATAGTAATGGTACTTTAGAGCTTTTAGAATTATTAAAAGGATTACCCGCAACTAAGATAGCGGGAGGTGGAGACTGTACGAGTGCCATTGATAAATTTGGTTATCAAAAGAGTTTTGATTTTATTTCGACGGGGGGAGGTGCAACTTTAGAATATATTATGCAAGGAACTTTACCGGCTATTGAGGCTGTTAATGATGCCGAAGAAGTTTTGTAGAAAATAATTTTCTAGGAGTTATTAGGGGGACTTTAGAAGAGATTGGATAGTAAAAGTTCTAGGGTAATTTTAAGAGCTAGAAGAGAACTAGATAGGAAGTATTTACTTATTATTCTAGTAAATAGAAGTGCTAAGAGTAGTTTTTCTAAGGCACTTTTTTTAATGTTAAGAAAATTTGCGAATATTCCAAATAAATTTGATAGACCATAACTTTAAAAAAAACTAAAATCAAAATAGAAAGGAAAGTTAATATGTTAGGAGAAAAAATAATTAAAGAAAGAAAAAAACATTACTTAAGTCAAGAAAATCTTGCGGAGATGATTGGAGTTACAAGACAGACCATATCTAATTGGGAACTTAATGAGACTAGTCCTGATTTAAAGCAGGCGCAAAAACTGGCTGATATTTTTAATATTAGTATGGATGAATTAATTGGAAATAAGAATATTCTTTTAGAAAAGATTGATAAAACGGAAAGTAATTCTAAATTAATTATTAAATTAATTAAAGTCTTAGGAATAACTTTAGGAATACTTATTTTCATTTTACTATGTATTTTGGGGATTTATTTTTCTACAATTAATTACTATCAAAGTGAGGTAACTGCTAGTGGAGAAGGAAGGATTTGCTATTTTAATGGAAAGATAAGTGATTATATCATTATGAAGAATAATACTGATAATACTCTTTCTTTTGAGATAGAAGATGAGGTTATAAAAGATAAATTTGATTTTGATAATATTAAAACAGGGGAACCAAAAGAAATCTTAGATAAAATAGTTACTTATATTAAAGAAAATGGGGGTGTTTGTTTAGAGGAAAAGTAGGATAATAATTATAATTTGATGTGTTGGAGAGATAAATTAGTTTTTATAGTTCGACAAAAATTGTCAAAATAAAAAGTGGAATTTTGTAAAAAAATATTTTATAATAGATATAGGTAGTACGAATAGGGAGAAAATTATGATTAATGTACTTATGGTAGATGAAGTATCTAGTATTAAGGCAGTAAAAGAATTTTTGACGAGTAAAAGTAGTACTAATGTCAATATAAAGTATAGTTGTAGCGATGGCTTAGAGGCTATTAAGCTGATTAAGGATAAATATGATGACTTTGATTGTATTGTGTTATCAATGGTTTTACCATCTTTAGATGGGATGGGGATTTTAAAGTTTTTAAAGAGAGAAAATCTAAATAAGAAAGTGATTTTATATACTTATAATAAGAATATGGATTTATTACGGGTACTTACCGATTATAATATTTTATTCTGTCTTTATAAGGGAACTGATTTAGATATTTTAGAAGAAAGAATTAATGATGCGGTTAATTTAGAGACATCTAATGTTCCTGTTGGAAATAATGGTGATATGACTAAAGAAATTTCTAAGCTTTTACATGATCTGGGGATGCCTAGTCATATTAAAGGGTATCAATATATTAGAGACTCGATTGCTCTTATGTATAATAATCCAGATTGTTTAGGAGGAATTACGAAGGAAGTTTATCCTTATATTGCCCAGAAGTATAATACGACGCCATCAAGAGTGGAACGAGCTATTAGACATGCGATTGAAGTTAGTTGGACAAGGGGAGATTATGATCTTATGGAAGAGGTTTTTGGTCATTCGGTGGACTTTGATCGGGCTAAGCCTACTAATTCAGAATTTTTAGCGACTTTAGCAGATAAGTTAAGTGTGGATAGTAGACATGTGGCAAGATAACTTTAAGATTGTTCTTAGAGTTTTTTTTGTTTATTGAATATAAGAAAGATGATTCTTAAAGATGGGGGTAGTTAGAAAAAGAGATAAAGTACTTGTCAGTAAAAGCTAATTTGTGGTAATATTTTAGTGCTATATTGTTAGATAAGACTTCTTAAATAGTTAGAAAAGAGATTTTTATGAAAAAAGTATTAACAATAATATTAGATGGTTTTGGTTTAAGAAATAGTATTCATGGAAATGCCGTTAAGTTGGCGAAGATGCCTAATTTTAAAGAATTGTGGAATAAGTATCCCCATAGTCAGTTATTAGCATCTGAGCGGGCTGTTGGTCTGGAAAAAGGACAGATGGGTAACAGTGAAGTAGGACATACGACAATTGGAGCTGGACGTTTGATTAAACAAAATTTTATGGAGATAACGGACTGGTTTAGTAAGAAAGAAATTCTTAAGAATGAAACTTTTTTAGAAATGGTTAATTATGCTAAAGATAATAATAAGCCTATTCATATGTTAGGACTTTTATCGGATGGGGGTATTCATTCGCATATTAAGTTTAATTTATGGATGCTTGATTATTTATATGAGGCTGGTATTAAGGAAGTTTATGTTCATGCGATTACTGATGGTAGAGATACTTCGGTAATGAGTAGTTGGAGTTATATCGAAGAAACTAATGCTAAGTTAAGGGAATATGGTTATAAAGAAGTGGCTAGTGTTTGTGGTCGTTATTATGCGATGGATCGAGATAAGAAATGGGACCGAACTAAACTTTATAGTGATATGTTAACTTTAGGGACTGGAGCTCGGGTTAAAGATTTGAAGGAAGCTATTAACTTTTGTTATAAGAAGAATGTTACTGATGAATTTTTACCTCCTATTATTATGGAGGATATTCCCAAGATTATGGATGGGGATGTTGTTTTATGGATGAATTATCGTCCTGATCGAGCTAAGCAAATTTTACAGGTTTTAACAGATAATAAGTTTGACATTTATGATACAGTAAAATTTAATAATCTAAAAACTTACACCATTTATCCGATTGCGGAGGCTAAGAATTCCAAAGCATTCTTAGGTTTAACGGAAGTTAAGAACAGTTTAGGGGTTTATTTAGCACAGTTAGGGCTAACACAAGCCAGAATTGCGGAGACTGAGAAGTATGCGCATGTAACTTATTTTTTTGATGGTGGTAAAGAGTATAAATTAGAGAAGTGTGATCGTTATTTAATACCTAGTCCGAAAGTGGCTACTTATGATTTGAAACCAGAGATGAGTTGTAAAGATGTTACAAAGACTTGTCTAAAGTGTATGGATAAGGGGTACGATTTTATTTTAGTTAATTTTGCTAATCCGGATATGGTTGGTCATACGGGTAATTTGGAGGCTACTATTGAGGCTTTAGAAGTAATAGATTATTGTCTTGGCAGTATTTATAGTAAGGCTTTAGATAATGATTATACTTTATTTATTATGGCTGATCATGGTAATTGTGATTATATGTTAGATGATAATGATAATGTTATTACGACTCATTCTTTGTATCCGGTACCTTTTATTATTACAGATAGTACTGTTAAATTAAGAAATGGGGATTTAACTATGGTGGCTCCTACGATTCTTAAATATATGGATATTGCTTGTCCACCAGAGATGAAGGCAACTGAGGTTTTATTTGCAACTGATGATGATAGTACTAAGTAAAATTTAAAAATTATAAGATTTTAAGATAATAATGGGTAAAATTCTAATTTAGAAGATGATTAAAAGAATTTGATTGAGAAACTTTCTTGGATGGAAGTTTCTTTTTTGATGAAAAACATTTTGGAGAAAATGTTATAGTTTGGGAATAAAAAACAGGCTCTTAAAATAATGTGAAAAAGTGCAAAAAACACTTGATTTCTAGGGGAAAGATATGGTATTATTTTGATTGTATGACTGCAGGGATGTGTGAGGTTGCTGATACACTAGGCAAAGTTGATTGAAAGAAATTGACTAAAAGTGGCAATATCAGGTAATTCATAACGGAGCAAGTCTATACTAGATATAGACGAAGGGAGGACATATAATGTCAAAAATACGCATTAATCTTAAGGCATATGATCATAGAAGTATTGATCTAGCTGCTGGCAAGATTGTAGATGTTGTAAAAAGAACTGGGGGAGTTATTTCTGGTCCCATTCCTCTTCCTACTGAAATCGAGAAGGTTACAGTATTAAGAGCTGTACATAAGTACAAAGATGCACGTGAACAATTTGAATCACGTACTCACAAGAGACTAATTGAAGTAAAAGAACCAAGCAAAGAGACTATTGAAGCTCTAAGTCGTTTAGACTTACCAAGCGGAGTTGCAATTAGTATCAAACAATTATAATAAATAACGGAGGAAAATATGAAAGGAATCTTAGGACGTAAGGTTGGAATGACTGAAGTCTTCACTAAAGAAGGCAAAGTAATTCCTGTCACAGTAATTGAAGTTGAAAAAAATACTGTTATGCAAGTTAAAACTGTTGAAAATGATGGTTATAATGCAATTCAATTAGGCGTATGTGACAAAAAAGAAAAGAACGCCACTAAAGCTAGTATTGGTCATGCTAAAAAGGCTAATACAAATCCTAAGCGCTTCTTAAAAGAAATAAGAGACTATGAAGGCTCTTATAACTTAGGGGATACAATAGATGCTTCCTTATTTGCTGCTGGTGAAGTAGTAGATGTTACAGGAACAAGCAAGGGTCACGGAACTCAAGGTGTTATTAAACGCCATGGCCAAAAGAGTGGTCCATCTGCACACGGATCACGTTATCATAGAAGACCAGGTTCAATGGGTACTATGAGACCAATGAGAGTATTACCAGGTAAGGCATTACCAGGACATATGGGTTGTGAAACTGTTACTATTCAAAATTTAGTAGTAGTCGATGCTAATCCAGCTGAAAATTACATTTTAGTAAGTGGTAATGTTCCCGGTGCAAAACAATCTTTAGTTTTAATTAAATCTGCTGCTAAAAATGAAAGAAAAGCAGAAAATAATGAATTAGTTTCATACGAAACAGTTGTTGATAGCGTTGCTAGCGATAACACTGAAGCTAAAGAAGAAAGCCAAGAAAATTAATTTTCTAGAAAGGTGATTAATCTATGGCAAAAGTTGAAGTAAAGAATTTAAAAAATGAAAAAACTAAAGATTTAACATTAAATGCCAAAGTGTTTGGCATTGAAGTAAATGAAGTTGTTTTGAAAAAAGCAATCGATTTACAATTAGCTGCTACTAGACAAGGAACTGCCAAAACTAAAACAGTTGCAGAAGTATCTGGTGGTGGAAGAAAACCTTGGAGACAAAAAGGTACTGGACGTGCTCGTCAAGGTAGTATTCGTGCTACACAATGGCGTGGTGGTGGAATCGCTGGAGGTGTAGTTCCTCGTGATTACACATTCAAAATGAATAAAAAAGAAAGAAACTTAGCTCTTAAGAGTGCTTTAACTGATAAAGTTAAGAATAAAGAATTAATTGTTGTTGATTCCTTAGAGCTTGCAGATAGCAAGACTAAGACTGTTAAAGATTTACTTAAGACTTTAAGTTTAGACGGCAAAGTGTTATTTGTAACTGCTGATGAGGCTGCTAATCTATATTTAGCAACAAGAAATCTTGGATATACTTATACACTTATGAGTGATGAAATTAACTGCTATGATTTAGTTAATGCTGATTATGTAGTTATGGAAGAAGCTGCTGTTAAGATGATAGAGGAGGCACTTAAATAATGAAAGATTATACTGATGTAATTATTGCACCTGTTATAACTGAAAAGTCTATGTATGCTAAAAATAATGGCGTATATACATTTAAAGTTAATAAAAGTGCTAACAAAATTCAAATTAAGAATGCTATCGAAAAATATTTCGGTGTTAAGGTTGCAAGCGTTAATACTGTAAATACTAAATCAAAAAGTAAAAGAGTAGGTCGTTATACAGGAAAAACTAAGACTTACAAGAAAGCTATCGTTACATTAAAAGATGGCGAAAAGATAGAATATTAGGATAGGAGCTGATATTATGCCAATTAAGAAATATAAACCTACTACTAATGGTAGAAGAGGTATGTCGACACTTGCTAATACAGAAATTACTACTGCTACTCCTGAAAAAAGCCTTTTAGTTAAGAAGACTAAATCTGGTGGTAGAAATAATCAAGGTAGAATGACTGTTCAACACATTGGTGGCGGCGCTAAACAAAAATATAGAATAATTGATTTTAAGAGAAATAAAACTGGTGTAACTGGTAAAGTTGCTACTATTGAATATGATCCAAATCGTAATGCTAATATTGCTCTTATTAATTATTTAGATGGTGAAAAAAGATATATTATTGCACCAAAAGATTTAAAAGTAGGAATGATTATTGAATCTGGTAGAGATGCTGATATTAAAGTTGGTAATGCTCTTCCTCTAGAAGTTATTCCTGTTGGTACTGTAGTTCATTGCATCGAACTTCAACCTGGAAAGGGTGCTGAATTAGCTCGTTCTGCTGGTGCTAGTGCTCAAATTCTTGGCCGTGAAGGTAAATATGTAATGTTAAGATTACAATCTGGCGAAACAAGAAAAGTTTTAGGTGTTTGTATGGCTACAATCGGTGTTGTAGGCAACGAAGACTTTGAACTTGTAAATATTGGTAAAGCTGGTAGAAAACGTCATATGGGCGTTAATCCAACTAACCGTGGTTCTGTTATGAACCCTAACGACCACCCACATGGTGGTGGCGAAGGCCGTACTCCAATTGGACGTAAAGCACCAATGACTCCATGGGGTAAACCAGCTCTAGGCTTGAAGACTAGAAAAAATAAAAAAGCATCTGACAAGTTAATTGTTAGTCGTAGAAAGAAATAGGAGGAAATAAATAATGGCAAGAAGTTTAAAAAAAGGACCTTATGTTTTCGATAGATTACTTAAGAAAGTTCAAAAATTAAATGAAACTGGTAAAAAAGAAGTTGTTAAAACTTATTCACGTCGTTCAACAATTTTCCCTGACTTTGTAGGACATACAATTGCTGTTCATAACGGAAAAGAATTTATTCCAGTTTATATAACTGAAGATATGGTAGGACATAAGCTTGGTGAATTTGCGTTAACTCGTAAATTTGGTGGCCATGCTGGTCAAAAATAGGAAGGATAATTAGAATGGAAGCATACGCAATACATAAAGGTGCACAAGTTCCTCCACGTAAAGCAAGAATGACTCTTGATTTAGTTCGTGGTAAGGATGTTAAGACTGCACAAGGTATTTTAGCTAATACAAATACAAAAGCTAGTCGTTTAATCAGCAAAGTTTTAAATAGTGCTGTTGCAAACGCTGTTAATAATAATGGCGCTAAAGAATCCGATCTAGTTATCAGTGAATGTTACATTAATCCAGGTGTAACTCGTAAGAAAATTAGATTTGGTAGTCGTTCAAATGTTGATAGACACGATAAACGTACTAGTCATATAACTATTAAAGTTAGTGATAACGTTAAGGAGGCAAAATAATGGGACAAAAGGTAAGTCCAATTGGCTTAAGAATTGGTGTTAATAAAGATTGGGAATCTAAATGGTTTGCCAACAATAATAATTTTGCTAAATGTTTAAATAACGATATTAAAATTCGTTCATTCTTAGCAAAGGAACTAAAAGAAGCAGCTGTTGCCTCAATCGTTATTGAAAGAAACGA
>CAKOOW010000011.1 GCA_934098445.1 uncultured Bacilli bacterium | reverse complement strand
CTACTACTCGTCGTGGGGCTCGTCAAATCGTTAATCATGGTCATATTACTGTTAATGGTATCAAAGTTGATATTCCTTCTTACACAGTAAAACCTGGTGATGTTGTTGCAGTTAAAGAACAATCTTTAGATCATCCTGCAATTAAAGCTGCTGTTGAAGCTACTTTAAATAGACCTGCTTATGTTGAATTTGATGCTAATAAGTTAACAGGAAAATATCTTCGTTATCCAGAAAGAAGTGAATTAAATCCTGATATTAATGAAGCATTAATCGTTGAATACTACAATAGATAGTAGATAAAGACTCCAATCGAATTGATTGGAGTTTTTTAGCACTTAAAAACAACCCTACTCTTGGGGTTGCTCTTCTAAAGGATTCATGATAACAGTACAAACTGAATATGCTTTTAAGTCTTCAATAACTTTACTGGCAGTATTCATATTAAGATTCTTAACGACATCATAAGTATTAGTTATAAATTTATTATAGGTCATAATATTATCTTGAATCATATTATTTAAGTATTCTATATCATCTAAACCATAGATAAAATCAGCTATATTACAACGGATTCTTCTTTCTAAACGTTTAGGAGTTAAATCCATATGATCATAATTTTCTTTTAATCTCTTCTCTATTTCATTTGGATATTTAGTCTCTGCATTAATATTAATTATTAGAAAATCATCTACTAAATAAGCATTAGTACTTAATTTACTAATTAAATTACTCTCTAATAGTCTTTCTTTAATATCACTAGTCGTTCCGAAGTTAGCATTCAAGATAATTCTTGTATAGACTAGTTTTTCCATATCACTAATGTTACCTAAACTACTCTTTTTAATCTTATATGCTATTCTTAGTTTAGGAGTAGTAACATTTCCATTAACTGTAACTCTTTCTTCATTAACAGTTTCTTTTTCTTTAGGTTTAATCTTTATAGGATTTAAATACTTAGGAAACTCTTTAGAATTTTGATTTTCTCTAATAATAACATCTAAGTAATCAGGGTCAAAATTACCGGTTACGGTTAGAAACATATTACTAGGATGATAAAAGGTATTATAGACTAAATTAATCTCTTCTAAAGTAATATTCTTAACATCTTCTTCATCCCCAGTAACATAATGCTTCCTTTGATTATTATGAAAAAGAGCGTTATTTAAATGATAATATAAGACTTGATAAGGATTATTCTTTCCCATTTTAACTTCATTAAGAATAATCTTACGCTCTTTTTCAATTAATTCTTTTGTAAAATATGGAGTCTCCACATAATCTAGTAAATGAGTGATATTTTCTTTTAGATTAGCACTAGCTAAAACTTCATAAGCTGTATAATCAAAAGTTGTAAAAGCATTAATCGAAGAGCCTAACTTATTATAATAATCATGAGCGGTCTTATTGGGACCTTCATTAAATTTAACATGTTCTAGAAAGTGAGCAATTCCTTTAGAGACTTTTTGAGTTTCATTACCTATTTTAAACTCGGTATCAATGCTACCATATTTTACAGATAAGGTGGCATAGAAGTTAGAAACATTCGTTTGCGGCCACATATAGACTTCTAAACCGTTATCTAGTTTATCATAATAGATGGTTTCATTATATTTATTAATTGTTAGTTTTTTTAGCATTGGAACCCCCTAATAAATAGATGGTATTTAGTTTAATCTTTTTTGATAAGGACACTATTTCTTCTTTTGTTACAGTTGTAATTTCTTTTAATCTTTCGTTTAAGAGCGGGGCTCCAGTTAGATTATGGAATAAATAGTTATCAAGAATACTCGTTTGGACATCCATATTACCCTTAATTTGGTTTACTAAGGTATTTTTAGTAGCAGTTATCTCTTCCTCAGTAAATAAACCTTGTTGCATTTCTTTCAGAGCTTTATTTACTAATTTTACACAATAATCTTTATTCTCATAATCAATTCCGGCATACACAATTAAAAGATTATCATGTTTCTGAAAGAGACTATAAGTCTGATAACACATACCATTATCTTCTCTTAGATACTGACATAGTTTATTACTTAAGGAACCATTTCCAAAGATAGAGTTAAAGTATCCCATAACATAGTTCTTTTCCCTTAATGTTAAATCATCGGTTTGATATAACATAATTAAACTAGACTGTTCATAGGGACCAATCTCTTCTTTATTAATTATCTTTTTAACTGGTTTATTCTTTAGAAAATACTCTTCTTTTAGATTAGGAAGATAATTATTATGATAATTTTCTCTTATTAAAGCTGCTATTTTATCCATATCGGTATTTCCTATAAAATAGATATCACAAGCAAAGTCTTTTAGAAACTCTTGGTAATAATTATATAAATCTTCAGGAGTTATTCTATCTAAGGCTTCGATAGTCCCGGGATAATCAAAACTAGCAGGATTATCCTTATCTAAAGTCTTAAAAGCTTGTCTAAAGGCATAAGTCGTGGGATTATCCTTATTATTTAGAATAGAAGTACGAAATAAATTCTTAATAACTTCAAAGTCTTTTAAATTAGCCTCGCCATTATTAAAATTAGGATTAAGGATAAATTCAAAAGGAAATTTAATTACTTCTTCTAAGTACTTCTTATCTGTATATTTAGGATCTAAGAAATCTAGAATAAAGTCTATAAAAAACATCTGTCCTACTCTAGTACTAGCCTCGTAAAAGGAAGCATCATATAAGTCTTCTAATTTTTCAATAACTTTCTTTCGTTTATTATATTTCTTTGAAGTATAGTTAAGATAATCTCCTAAGAAGTTATTAATCGTTATTTCTTCATTCTTTATTCTTTTCTTAAAAATAACTTCTAAATGACAAGTTTTAAACTTATCAGTCTTGATTGTATATAAGTTATAGGTATCATTTGGGTATACTTTATATTCCATAGTTTATTTATCTCCTAAATCTAGTATGTCTCATGTTTTAATTTTTATTCTTCAATTTCTTTAGATAATTCGGGTTCACCTTCATTATTTTTTTCGACTGGATTATACCATTTGCTTACACCCTTATAAACAAGATTAAGTTTATTGCCATTAAGACGATATAAATCTTGAGTTTTACTCTCTTCATTATAATTTTTGGTCGCATACATCAAGTCATCGTTGATATATATGAAGGAATTAACATCATCAGCTAATTTACTATTAATAATGCCATTGTAGATAATAAGTTTACCGGCATTATTAGTATAATCTTTTATATAGTATAGGAAGTTTTCTGATTCCGAGATTGTTAAGTACTCAGGATAAACATTGGTACTTACAACATTACTTTTCCCATTACTAGCAATCTTTAAGGTATTAGACTCGCCATCTTTAACTAAGTAAACAAGTCCCATATCACTTTCCATTTTCTTTATACTTAGGCTTAAATTTTCATCAATCTTTTTATATTCATTAGCAGTTCTATTGCTTACTTTACTATAATATAGAATATTATCTTCAGTAAAATAAATGCCATCTGTCTTTAGATAGGTAACAACTATATCATCATTAACAGATTCTTTTATTAAAGAACTATCAGTATCAATTTGATAATATAAACCATTTTCTTTAGTAGTCTCTATATCTTTTTTAAATTCTTCTAGAGAGGTATAATCAGCTAAATCAAAATTATTATTCCAGTTCATCTTGGTATAAATAAGCATACGACTGGCAAGATCATAAGTATAAACTTTATTAACCGAACTAGCAAGCAAAGTCGTAGTCTGATTATTTTGATAATACACATCATAAGCACTTACGGTATAGTTTTTAGCATATTCACGCATCTTATTACGTTCATTTACTAAAGTCTCTTCGACTTTTAATTTATCTTTTTCTTCTTTGGATAAAGATTCATCATTAGATGCTACAAACTTCTTATCACTACTAGCTAGACTATCTTTAATATTATTATAGATATTTATGGTATCCTTAGTCTTCGTAGTATAAATAAACTTCGTAAAATTAGCATTATAAGTTAACAAAGTATCTATACCTGCTAAGACTCTTACATTTTTAAAATCGGTAAAATTATATAAGTAATAACTTAATGACTCATCAGGATTAATAGTCGAATAAAGCATTTTCTTCCCATCTTTACTTAAAATAATATCTTCATAAGATTTAGCCACTGTATCTATAGTTTGATTATCAATATCTTTAACTAAAAGAGAATTATCTTTCTCATAAATAACATAATCTAGGGAAACATCTAGAAGTTTCGTGACATTAGAATCTACTAAGTAACTAGAATTATTCTTCCGATTATAGATATATAAGTCTTTGTTAGTCTCAATATAATAAACATACCTATCATCACTACTAAACCCATAACTAGAAGCTTTACTACTAAGAAGTTTCTTATCTTCTGTACTTGTGGTATCTAAAAGATATAAGTTATTAGAATCCGTATACAAGATATGACGGATATCACTATTAGCATAGACAATATCAGTTTCTTCAATATCCGTAATATTATTAACATCATTATTACGAGTAATTACTCTTAGATGATTATCAGAGCCCATAAAGACAAAAGGATAATCAGGAGTAATATTCGTACGGAATAAACTTCCTATTAAGAGTAAAAAAATAGATAAGAACATAATACTAAAAACGATTAAGTAAGACTTAGATGATTTGACTATGTGATTAGTTCTTATTTCTTCTTCAGTTATTGTTAAATTTTTTTCTTTATTTTTTTTCTTTTGCACAATAAAACACCTCTACTTATATTATCATATTAAACTAATAAAAAGTCAATTTAACTTTTCATACTCGCTCTTTAAGAAACGGTCAGTCATCCCAGCTATATAATCGATTACCACGCGCTCCAGGCTAGTATTTTTCTTATAATCTTCATTCATATATTTATAAAAATAGATATAGATATGACTAGTCTCGTTATGCGTTTTTAAGTCCGAAAGACTACTTTTAAAGACTTTATTAAACATTTCTTCCCATTTATCTAAAGTTTCAGGGGAATTTACTTTACTATAAATGTGTTCATAATTAAATTTTTTAAGATTAGAAAGACATCTAAAAGCTTCAGGACTCATTGCAATATAGTCTTTATTAATACTGTTTTTTATGATGTCATTAATAAAGTAGTTAACAATTTCTCTATTAGTAAGTCCGGTAATCTGGATGATATCTTGGGGAAGCTCACTTCGTTTTAAAAGATTTAAGCGAATAGCATCTTCAATATCCCGACCGAGGTAACTTATAATATCACTAATCCTGACGACACAACCTTCTAGAGTCATTGGAATAAGTGAGGTATTAGCATCTTTATCTTGATAGGTTCTATAATACTCTTGGAAGACTTCTTCTTTAGTCTTAGGAATAGGTTTATAACAAGATAGTTCTAGCTCGCCATTATGACACATAATAGCATCAATTACTTGGACGGTTAAGTTAAGACCAGAACCTTTATTTTCTAGAAATTCTAATTTGCGGACGCTTTGGATATTATGATTAAAGTAGCCTTCCCCTACTCTTAGGGAGATTCGATTTAAGATGGCTTCCCCAGCATGACCAAATGGTGTATGCCCGATATCATGACCTAAGGAAGCAGCTTCAATTAAGTCTTCATTAAGTCTTAAGGCTCGGCCAATTGTCCTGGCAATCTTGCTAACTAATTGAACGTGAGTACTACGACGAGTAATATTATCATTTAAGGTATCACTAAATACTTGGGTTTTATTAATATAACGCGTATAGGCTAAAGAATAAATAATTCGGTCGATATCATGAAAATATGGGGGACGGATGTCTTCAGGCTCTGGCTTTATACGGTAAGCATCTTTATTCTTAGTGGCTAGAGGGCCTAGATAGGTATCGTGATTCATATTTTCTTTAATCATTTCTATAGTCTTTGTATCCATTTTCATCACCGAGATTATTGTAACAAAAAAAGATTGCAAATACTAGGATTTATGTTAAAATAACCCCAGGTGATTTTGATGGATTTTGGAAATAATTTTGTTGTGGTTAATGGGATTTTAAGAACTAAGGATGAGGCTAGAAAATTATATTATGATGCTTTTGATTATAATATGGTAACACTTTTAATTCCCGATAATCAAGAAGGCTTTATATTTTATCCTCAGCTTAATCTTGGGTATAAAGGCGATAAAGATTATTATACTTCTTTAGGACACGCAAAGTGTTTTGAAAAAATTAATGACTTATTATTAAGAGATAAGATGAATCGTTATGCTATTAAAGATTTTGGTAAAATTCAGTCTCGTACTTTCATCGCTAGTAAATTTGTCGAAAAAGGGGCTGGAGTTATCATGCGTACTAGTAAAGATAATTTTGTACTTATTTTTCCTAGTTTAAATGATAATCGGGAAAAAAATATTCTGATGTGTGATAATGCTTTAAAGTTAATTGATCTACTAAAGGTTGATTTAACGAAGGGATGTTTTCAAATCAATGGGCAAATAATTTTTAATATTGAAGATTTCAAAGAATATTATAATCTTTTAAAAACAAATGATCATCCTAAAAAGAGATATCGTAGAATAAGTAAGTAAAGATAGTTGTGGTGGAGCAATTATCTTTTTCTTTTATTATTCTAATAATTGTAGTAAAATCTTTACTTGGTATTAGCTTTAGAAAAATATATTATTTTTTAAAGAAAGAGAGAGTAAAGATGAAAAATAATATCAAAAAGCTGCAAACAGAAATTTATAAAATCCAATGTAAAAATTGGATTAAAAATATGGCAAAAGGCACCAGTTCAGCCGGAAAAATCTTAGAAAATTTGTTATCCAAAGAGGATGATAATCTAATTATAGCAGACTATTATGGCATAGAATTAAAAACCAAGTTAATAAATAGTGAACCTTATATCAGTTTATTTTCAATGACTCCTGATAATAGACCATTAATAATTAAAGAAATCCTAAATAAATATGGTTGGCCTAGCCGCAAAGACCGAAGGTATAAAGTGTTTTTTGGTAAAATTACTGGAGATAAATTTTCTAAAATTGGTTTATTTAACGAATTCAAACTAGAAATTGACAGAGATCACCAAGTAGTTTGGTTGCTAGTAAGAAATATATATTTAGGGAAAATTAATAAAACTATCTCGTGGTCTTTTGAGCAATTAGAAAATCGGTTAAAAATGAAATTATCTTATTTAGCAATAATCCCCGTTAAAAAAAGACTTTATAACAATGAAATTTATTATAAATATCTCAATCCTAAAATATATCAATTTAAAGATTTTTATACTTTTTTAGAATTATTACGTACGGGGGTAATTAGAATTAATATGAAAATAAGTTTCTATACTTCAGAAGAAAAGTATGGAAAAATTCAGGATAAAGGTACTGCCTTTGAAATTCAAGACAAAGACATTGAAAAATTGTTTACGATAATCGCTTAATTAGCAATCATAGATTTCATCCTAAATGATGATATTATGACTTTTTATTTAATATATTTATTAACTATTTCATTTAGATGCATCATTTGTTTATCTAATTCTTTAATAATTAGAGAGTTTTCATACATCTTATCATAAACTTCTAATGGAATTTTATCAGCGTTATTAAATTTATATTCGATTTTATGATCAAGACTAGCCCAGAAGTCCATAGCAATTGTTCGTACTTGAATTTCTCCTTCAATGTATTTAGTCTTACCATCAAGATAAACTGGTATTAAGACATTAATATGATAAGAGATATAGCCTGTATCTTTTGGCTCTTTTATATAGTCTAGTTGACAGACAATTATTAAGTCTTGACTATTTCTTAAGATGCTTACAATATCATAGACATCACTTAAGAAAGATACTACTATTCTAATACCAACAACATCATGGATATTCTTCTTAATATTAGAAGCTGTATAAGAATAGCCCTTACTCTTTAGTTTTTTCTTAATACTATCCTCACTTTTTATTCTAGACTTAATATGTTCAACAGGATTATAACCGTGTTTTAAAACAAACTCATCCATTAAAATATTTATTTCAGTCTCTAACATCTGAAGAGCATATTTGTAATAAGAAAACAATTTTTCTTTATCGTTCATTAAGATACTCCTTTCTACTCTATACAATTATTCTATAAACTTATATTCTTCCTTAGAACCGGTTTGGGACTAAGGGGGGAAAAAAAATACCGTATATGTAATACGATATTAATAAACAATAAATGGTCGGGAAGACAGGATTCGAACCTGCGACCCCCTGGTCCCAAACCAGGTGCACTACCAAGCTGTGCTACTTCCCGAAACGATGGTGCGCCCAAAGGGAGTCGAACCCCTAACCTTTAGATCCGTAGTCTAACGCTCTATCCAATTGCGCTATGGGTGCATAAACTTCCAACGCAATATAATTGTATAATTAATCAACGAAAAAAGCAAGTTTTTTCTTGCTTTTTTAATACTTTTTTATTAATTTTCGAAATTTAGATGAGTTTCTAAGGCTTCATCAAGGACTTTTAAGTCTTCATTACTTAAAGTCTTAAAGGTATTTTCTAAAATATTAGGAGATAATTCTAAAGAATTAACATACTCTTTAGCAGTTCTTTTCGTTAATTTATCTAATTTAATAAAGGTTTCCATTAAACTATTGTGAATTTTCTTTTCATCGAGATAAAATAATTCTTTATAGATTTCATATTTTTTCGATAATGGTTTATTAATTTTTACCATCTTAACGATAAAAGAATTAGTGCGAGGTGGTATATCAAAAGATGAGGGAGGAACTTCTAGTAAAATATCTGTCTTAAAAAAAGAGTTAGTTATAACACTTAGTTTTGTAATATTTTGATTAACAACATTTAAGATATAGTGTGATCCCATTAACATATATAATTCTTGGAAATCCGTATTTATCATCTTATAGATAAATGGTTCGATGATACTATAAGGTAGTGAGGTTATAATCTTATCGACTTTAGGAATTTTAACATCTAAGACACTTCCCCAGATAATTTCTAAGTTGGGAATGGATTCTAAGAAAGGTCTTAAGCGAGTATCTAGTTCAATGGCATAGAGTTTCTTTACCTTAGGAGCAATAATTTTAGTTAAAGTTCCTTTACCAGGCCCAATTTCTAGAACAGTATCATCTTTAGAAAATTTAGGGTAAGAAAGATACTTTTTAATAATATCATTATCAATTAAGAAATGTTGGTCTAAATAATTAGAATCATTTGTAAACATATTATCGCCTTCTTCTTCCCTTATTATAAAAGAAAAGAACCATTTAGACAATGATTCTTGGAATTATTTTTTAAATTGCGAATTATAAAGATCAGCATAAAAACCATTTTTAGCCATCAATTCTTCGTGAGTGCCTTGTTCAATGATGTTACCCTCATTCATAACTAAGATAAGGTTAGCATTTTTAATTGTGGATAAACGGTGGGCAATAATAAATGAAGTACGACCTTCCATTAATTTATCCATAGCTTTTTGAACTAATTCTTCCGTTCTAGTATCAACATTAGAAGTAGCTTCATCGAGGATTAGGAAAGGAGCGTTTTCAATCATACCACGAGCAATAGTTAGTAACTGCTTTTGACCACCACTGATGGAATCATTCTCCCCTATTACACAATCTAAGCCTCCTGGTAAAGTTTTAATAAAGTGATCAACACCAACCGTTTTACAAGCAGCCCAAATTTCTTCATCAGTAACATTTTCTTGATTAAATTTAATATTATCACGAATAGTGCCATCAAAAAGCCATGTATCTTGTAAAACCATAACAAATAAATTATGGATATTTTCTCTGGTTAAATCTTTCGTAGAAACACCATCAATTAGAATATCTCCTGAATTAATTTCATAGAATTTCATCAGTAAGTTAACCATTGTAGTCTTTCCAGCTCCTGTAGGTCCTACAATCGCAACCTTTTCCCCAGGATGAGCAGTAGCAGAGAAATCTTTAATTATTAATCTCGTATCATCATAGCCAAACTTAACATGATTAAACTCGATATCTCCTTTAACTTTAGTTTTATCTAAAACTTTAGTCTTATCACTTTCATCAGTCATTTCCTTTTCATCTAAAAATTCAAAGACACGTTCCGAAGCAGCCGCAGTAGTCTGTAAAGAAGTCATTGCTTGAGCAATTTGCGAAAGCGGATTTGTAAACAAACGAACATAAATCATGAAAGCCACTATTACCCCGAAAGTAATATACCCTTTCATAGCAAGTAAAGCGCCAACGATACAAACCATAACATAGCCAAAGTTACCGATAAAGCCCATCATTGGTTGCATAAGACCGGATAGGAATTGACTCTTCTTATTACATTCACGTAAGCGACTATTAAGTTCATCAAAGGTTTTGGTAACTTCGGCTTTAGCATTGTAACATTCCACTACATTATGGCCACTATAAATCTCTTCAATATGACCATTGATATTTCCTAATTCTTGTTGACGAGCAATAAAATACTTTTGGGATTTTTTTAAGATTGAAATCATAAAAGTAAAACCAAATAAAGTAGAAAGGATTGCTGTAATTGCCATTACCCAGTTCGTGGTAAACATCATAATAACAGAACCAATAAATAAGGTTACAGCACTAATTAAGGTTGCCAAACTTTGGTTTAGGTTTTGAGCAATCGTATCAACATCGTTAGTAACACGACTTAAGATATCGCCGATTTCATGAGAATCAAAGAATTTTAATGGTAATTTATTTATTTTAACCGAAATTCTTGTTCTTAAATTTTTTGCAAAGCCATTGGAAACGGTAGTCATTGAATAGCTTTGGATATAATTAAAAATGGCACTTAATAAGTATAGACAAACTAAAGTAATAATAATTTTCTTAGCAGCCGCTAAGTCCATTTGAGGTTTAACTAAATTATAAATAGTTTCTGGTAAGTTATCCATTACTTTTAAAGTATCATCGGTTACCATACTAGAATCAATGTCAATAACGCTTCGTAAAAAAGCAATCTCATCTTCAGAACTAATCTTAGTCCCATTTACCTCAATATCATCTATTAAAACATTTAAAATACTACTTGGTAAATTAAGAATTGTCTTTAACATTTCCTTATTATCAGAAGTATTTTCGTTATCAGTATCTGTTTTGATACTTGCTTCTTGCATTTTAGTTAAGAAACTTTGGAATGTAGCTTTATCTTCTAAACTAATATCTTCACTAGTTAAGATAAGTCTTGCTTTTTCTGACATACTTTTATCATTAAAATTATTAGTTATTTCTGTAATAACACTTTGTAAAACTTCAGTATTAGGTTTAATGCCGTTAGTGATAACATCAGTTAGACTAGATAATTTATTAGGAGCAGTAAGAGAAAGAATGGCCGATAAAAAGGCAAGGGTTATAGCTAAGCTCATTAGAATTTTCCATGGTTTTAAGTTAGCTAGTAATCTTTTAATTGAACCGACAAAGTCTTTAGACTTTTCATTATTTCTATGCATAGGTCTAGGCATTTTCTAACTCCTCCTTTGATAATTGTGATAAAGCTATTTCTTTATAGACTTCACAATTTTTTAATAATTCTTGATGGGTTCCAATCCCCACACAAGTTCCCTTATCTAATACGACAATCTTATCAGCATTAATAATAGTCCCAATTCTTTGAGCCACTATCATACTAGTCGCATCTTTAGTATATTTTTTTAATTCACTTCTTAAAGTAGCATCAGTTTTATAGTCTAGAGCTGAGAAGGAATCATCAAAAATATAAATTTCAGGGTCTCTAGCAATACTTCTAGCAATAGCTAATCTTTGTTTTTGACCACCGGAAACATTAGTGCCACCTCTAGCAATATGAGAATCAATTCCAGCTTCCATTTTGGATACAAAATCTTGAGCTTGGGCAATTTTAATAGCCTCAGTTACCTTTTGGATGCTAGGTTTTTGCCCATTTTTTAGACCATAAGCCACATTACTCTTGACAGTTCCTGTAAACATAACAGCTTTTTGCGGAATATATCCTAATTTATTATGTAATTCTTCTAAAGAATAATTTTTCACATTAACACCATCGACTAAAACTTCTCCATCAGTCGCATCATAAAATCTTGGAACAAGATTGATAAGACTACTCTTTCCAGAACCGGTCGAGCCAATAAATGCAATAGTCTCGCCTTTATTAACTTTAAAGGAAATATTACGCAATAAATACTCATCAGCATCAGGATATTTAAAGGATACATTTTTAAACTCAACCGTGCCGACTTCCGCTGGTTTAATATCATCATGACCATCTTCGATACTAACTTGGCAATCTAAAACCTCATTAATACGGCGAGCTGAAATTTGGGCACGTGGCCACATCATAAAGATCATCGCTAACATTAAAAAGGACATAATAACTTGCATTCCGTAGCTAGAGAAAATAACCATATTACTAAAAAGAGTAATTTTAGCACTGATAACGGCATTATTGATTAAGTAAGTACCAATGGCATAAATACCTAAAGTTAGGCCATTCATAACTAGCATCATAACTGGATTTAGAATAGCAAAGCATTTTTGATTAAATAATTGCATATTGGTTAAATCGTTATTTACGTTTTCAAAACGATTTTCTTGGCATTTTTCGGCATTAAAAGCTCTTATAACACGAATACCAGTAATAGATTCTCGCGTAACATTATTAATTCTATCGATTAATTTTTGGACTTTTTCAAATCTTGGTAGAACGATTAACATAAGACTCATTACAACGGCTAGTAAAAGAACAACACATCCGGCCGTTAGCATACTCCACTCTATTGACTTATTCAAAATTTTCGTAATCGCCCACACCGCCATAATTGGAGCCTTAATAAGTAATTGTAGACCAATTGAAATAAGCATTTCTAACTGGGTAATATCATTGGTAGTACGAGTAATTAAACTACTGGTTTGAAACTGTTTTATTTCGGCGGTACTTAAATTTAGAACTTTATTATAAACTTTACTTCTTAAATTATAAGAAAAATTAGCTGATAAGTTACTAGCTAAGAAGCCTACGATACAAGCTGATACTAAAGAGCCAAAGGCACAAAGTAACATATATCCGCCTTGACGCAAGATATCCCCCATCGCAGAACCATCTGTTTGAACAAGTCTAGTAATAGCAGACATATAATCCGGAAGTTTTAAATCCAACCATACTTGAAAAACAATCAAAATAACGCTTATAACTATTATACCTATATCTTTTTTCGTAAAGTTTTTAAATAATTTAAACATCTTTTTTCCTCTCTTCTTCTATTAAATTTCCTTCCAATTTCTTTAGCAACCTAATTAATTCAGCTTTTTCTTCTAGGGTAAAATCCTGCTCTAAAATACTTTCTAAATTCATTAGTTCCGCTGATACTTCTTTGGTATTATTTACAAACATTTTCGTAAGTTTAATCTCGTTTTTTCTAGGGTCTTCACGAGCTACTTTTCTTATAATAATAGCATTTTTTCCATCGTAGTAAGAATACCACTTACAGTGGAACGCCTTAAATTAAACGTATCACAAATGTCTTGTTGAAATATTTTTTTGTTTTGATTTTTAAGTAAGTACTTCATAATCATAACTTGCATAGGACTTATTCGATATTTGGACTTTTTTTCAAAATTTTTAATGACATAACGTCCCATTAGTTTATTGGTATTCATAATATAATACCCAATTGAATTATTATCTTGCATATTTTTACCACCATTGTTAGGAAACTAACAAAATAATTCTAGCATTCTTAAAAAGATTAGTCAATAAATTTTCTAATCTTCACATACTTTTCATATTCTATTTAATATTCACTGATTAATTCACTTAAATAGATAATTTTTAAGTCCTTAGATTTTATATATTCTAATAGACAGTCTAAATAAGTTATATCCTTTAGATAAATGATACTGCCACTAGTTAGTTTTTCTTTTACTGCGATAATATTAGATTCATCTAAAGTAAGCGTGGGTTTTACTAAATATTTTTTCTTCTTTTGACAGAGTTTCAAAAAAGAATTATTATCATTTACAAGACAGATGTTAGTATTTAATTGAGATTTCTTTAAAAGTTTATCTAATTCTTGATAATTATCATAGTCATTATTAATTTGTTCAAAATAACTATCTTTAGAAAAATCGTTCTTATTAATTAGAAGAGAAGCTTTAAGATTATGTTTTACTAAGTAGTCTTTAATCTCTTCTTCATTATAATCAGTTATAAGACTTACTCCCTGTTTCTTACTATTACCTTGAATAATTATTTTATCTAAGTTATTACTTAAAGAAACCTCCGGTTTAATCGGTTTACTTACGAGATAAAGACTATTAAAGACATCCTGTTCTTTCATTTTCGATAGACTTTTTAATTCATCAATGATACTACCATACATCCCGGGAATAATATAGTCATCCGTAACAGTAGCATTGACATAATCCGTTTTTCTTTCAATACTAGCAGTCTTTATTTCTTTTAGAATGGGGTCCTGGTCTCGAACAAGAGTAGCTGTTTTATTAGTTGTATAAAAGCTTAGGAGAACTAAAATACTAAATATTAGGTATTTACCATACTTTTTCATTAAATCACCTAATAAATTATATTCTTCTAAGAAGAAAAAAAATCTAGTTTTCTAGATTCCTTAGCATATCTTTTATTCAAAAAATTAAAAATGTTAACGTCCTGCCTTAAATTCTAATGATGATTTTTCAACCTTAATTGGTGTTTTACTAAGTACCGTAAATCCATCAGCTAAAGTTTGTAATAATTCTTTTTTTGCATCTTCTTTTGATATATTTTTACGGTGTGCATAACTTGAAATTAAAGTATCACTTTCACTGACAAATCCAGTAGGTAATTTCCTATATTCCGACATTAATTTACCGTCAAAGTAGCTTTTTCCTTCAATTAAATCTCTAATTCTGTAATACACATCAGCAAAAGTATTAACTTGTGCATATCTGTAAACAGTCTCATCTGAATTTCCATACATACAGCCATTTTTTAATTCGTTGTAATTTTCATCAATTGCCTTATCGATTATTGATGCACAATCATATAAGCCTATACTCATTTTTTTAGGAGCCTTGGCATTGCTACCGGGAACTTCTATTTCACATCTTTCTTGATGTGCTTCATATGCAGCAAACTCATTATTTGGATTAGCAAATTTACTATATTGCTCACAAATTGCTTTAAAAAAGGCACAACAATTGTCAATTCCTAATTGATTAACAGTTTCAAAATTAAAATTAAATCCAGTCATATTTATTCTAGTTAAGCTTTCAACAACATACATATAATTTTCTATCTCATTTTGAGATATTTCCCCTTTGCGAGCTAAACCATAAATACACTGTCTTTCTTCATACGCTAATTTTTTTACTAAATCTTCAACTATTCTTTTCATATCTTACCCCATCATTCCTTGCTAACTATACCATAAATTTTTCTAAAATTCTAGTATTCTAGCATATCTTTGATTTAATTAGATCAATTCCTCTTTTAGGATCACTAATTAACGTACTATAAGCACTTTGATTCTTACGAAGTTCGACCATAAAATAGACTTCATCTTTAGTCATAGCTACTACTTCATCTTTCTTATCAGCATCACTAACACTTACTAAAGTATCACTGCCAATTAAGTAATCGGCATCGACATTGAAAATTTCACATAATTTGATAATACTTTCTAAAGTCGGATTACGAAGTTCTCTTTCATATAGACAAATTACGGATTTTTTAACACCAATTAACTGCCCTAACTCACTTTGGGTAAGCCCTTTTGCTTTTCTTAAGTTTTTTAGTCTTTCACCTTTTACCATAAACCCACCTGTTCTTCCTTTCGATAGTGACTAGTTTAACATCTTTTTACCATTTGTCAAGGGAAAGTTTGCACAGAATAAAAAGAATTTAGTCCCGGGTTTGCAATATATATTTATAAACATTTTGTACTCACTTTAGTAATATTATCTTATCAAAACTTTTTCCAAAAGTAAACTAGGTATTTAAACTACATCCCCTCTTTAGGATTAATCATTTAACCTTCCTTATATAAATAAGGAAAATATTCTTAGATGTTTATATTCTTATAGATATATATAATAAGCCTACATTTACTTTTAGGCAAGAAAAAAAGTGACCAATTAGTCACCGTCTTCACAATGAGAATCACATTTTTCACAATCGCATTCACATTCATCACAGTCACAATCACAGTCACAATCACAATCGCAATCACATTCACAATCATCGAAACCGATATGAAAAGGAATACCCATATGATGCAATGATGCGGTTAAGAAAATGTTGATAGCAGTTTCTGTGTCTAAGCCTAGGCTATCAAATAATTCATCACAATTACTTTTTAAATCTTTGTCTACTTTGACATTAACTAGTTCTTTCACTTGGACCTCCTAAAGATATTATATCCAAATAATGATAAAAATACTATTAAATTTTATCCCAAGATGGTATTAATGTGCTATACTAAAACAAATTTAAGAAAGGGATATTTATGGAAAAAATTGTAAATGAATGTGAAAAGGGTAATTTGATTGTCTTAAGTGGGCCATCAGGAGCTGGAAAAGATAGTATTATTAGAGAGCTTAAAAATTATTATCATAATTTTTGGGTATCGGTATCCATGACTAGTCGCGCTCCACGCGGGGAAGAAGTCGATGGAATTGATTATTTCTTTGTAAGTAAGGAAGAGTTTGAAAAACATATTAAGAATAATGATTTCTTAGAGTATGCAATGTATAATGATAATTACTATGGAACTCCAAAGTCTAAGATTAATGATTTTTTAGACCAGGGAAAAGATGTTATCTTAGAAATTGAAATTCAAGGGGCTTTAAAGATTAAGGAAGAGTTTCCAGAGGCGATATTCATCTTTATTATGCCACCTTCAATGAGGGAATTAGTAAAAAGATTAAAGAAACGTAATACGGAAGATACAGAGAAAATTATTAAGCGTTTTAAGAAGGCTTATCAAGAGATAAACTATTATAATAATTATAACTATGTAGTTATTAATGATGATTTAGATACAGCGGTTAGAAAAGTAGAAGCTATTTTAGTATCGGAAAGACTTAGAGTATCTAGAATTGAAAATGTTTATGTTGGGAATATGGAAGAAGAGTTACATGAGGCTTTAAGAGATGATGTGGAGTTTGTTAATCATGTAATGGTAGATTCTAAGGATGAATAAGCTTTTAGAGACTTATTATAATAAGTTTAATGAAGATAAGAGACTTTTAAGAAGACATGGTCTGGTAGAATATTATACGACTATTAAGTATTTAGATGAAGTTTTAAGGAGTTATAAAAATCCTAAAGTACTTGATGTCGGAGCGGGGACGGGAGTCTATAGTAAATATTTAAGTGACCAGGATTATGATGTAACAGCGGTTGAGTTAGTTAAACATAATTTAAGAGTCTTAAATAGTAAAATTCCCGGGATTAAGAGTTATCTTGGGAATGCTTTGGATTTAAGTTTCTTAAAGAATAATAAGTATGATGTTATTTTGTTATTTGGTCCTATCTATCATCTTTTTGGAAATGATAAGTCTTTAGCGCTTAAAGAGGCTTTAAAGTATCTAAATGATAATGGTACTTTGATGATTATTTATTGTCTTAATGATTATGCTATTTTAAAACATGGGTTTATAGATGGAAATATCATTAAAGAAAAGGATAATCTTAGAGATTGTTATCTTATTAAAGATAAGGAAGATAATTTATATAGTTTTGATACTTTAGAGTCTATAGATAAACTTAATAAGGAGTGTCATTTAAAGAGAATAAAGATTATTAGTCAAGAAGGAATGAGTGAGTATATAAGACCTATTCTTAATAAGATGAGTGAAGAAGAATTTAAGATGTATATAGATTTTCATTTAAAAAGATGTGAAAATTATGAATATTTAGGATTATCTAGACATGTCTTAGATATTGTAAAAACCACAAGAAATTAATCTTGTGGTGTTTTTTGTTCTAATTTAACTAAGACTTCCCGTGGTTTAGAACCGTTAGCTGGTCCAATAATACCGCGTTCTTCTAAGAGATCAATACAACGAGCGGCACGATTATAGCCAAGACGGAATCTTCTTTGAAGAAGTGAGGCGGAGATTTTACCCGTCGAAATTGCAAATTCAACGATTTCATTATATAACGGGTCTTCATAGTCTTCTTTTTCCCCAGATACGGGATTATGGTCTTCTTCTTTAGGAGCCGTAATGTGAGTATCATAGTTAGCTTGTTGTTGAGAACAAACATATTCAATTAATCTTCTAATCTCATCATCGGAAATAAAACAACCTTGGATACGGATAGGAGCATTTTCTCCCATTGGTAGATATAACATATCCCCTTTTCCTAATAGTTTTTCCGCTCCTGAACAGTCTAAAATAGTACGGGAATCAATTTGACTGGATACAGCAAAGGAAATACGAGATGGAATATTAGCTTTAACAACACCGGTAATAACATCAGTCGAAGGACGCTGTGTAGCAACGATTAAATGGATACCAGCGGCACGAGCCATTTGAGTAATACGCATAATAGAGTCTTCAACTTCTTTAGACGCTACCATCATCAGATCAGCTAACTCATCGATAATAACTACTATATAAGTCATTTTTTTCTTTTTACAATCAGGATTATCTTCATTATATTTATCAATCATCTCATTGTAACCAGAAATATTTTTAACGCCGTTTTCTTCGAATAAGTCATAACGGTGTTCCATTTCTTCAACAATTCTTTGGAGGGCTAAGGAAGCTTTCTTGGGATCGGTAACAACCGGACATAATAGATGAGGGACACCATTATAGTTAGAAAGTTCAACCTTCTTAGGATCAACCATCATCAGTTTTACTTCATCAGGACGATAACGCATCAAAATACTAGCAATAAACGAATTAATACAAACAGATTTACCAGAACCGGTTGACCCTGCTACTAGAAGATGAGGCATTTTAGAAATATCGGCAGTCTGAACGCGACCCATAATATCTTTTCCTAAAGACACTAAAATCTTAGCTTTTAATTGATTAGGAGGAATATTAGCCATAACTTCTTTAATTTGGACAGAAGAAATAACGGGATTAGGTATTTCAATGCCAACTGTATTCTTGCCAGGAATAGGAGCTTCTATCTTAACAGACTTAGCAGCCATCCCAAGAGCAATTTCTTTATCTAAAGAGACAATACGACTTAATTTAGTCCCGGCCGGAATATGGACTTCATACTGGGTAACAGCGGGTCCCATATGAATTTCTACAACTTTTCCATCAATACCAAATTCTTTTAAGACTCTTTCTAAGATGTTTTTATTACTACGGATAAATTCTGTGGAATTAGTCTTATTATCTTTCTTTATAGGGTCTAAGATTTTATTAATATCCGGAAGACGATAATTATCATTAACAAATACTAGTTTATCTTCTTGAGGTTCACTTATTTGCGTAGTTTCGCCGGTCGTAACAGGAATTTCTCGAGGTTGCTCCGATATAGGATGGTTTTTTAACTCCTCTACACTAGTAATAACTACTTTGTTATCATTTTCATGATTAGGGGTTGCGGTTGTAATGGGAACTTCTTCATTAGAATTTTCTTCCTCCTCATCATCTTCATCATCATCACTATCAAAGAAAGTATCAACAATAAGTTCTTTGATTTTCGAATAGATTTCAGCAGGATTAATATCAAAGAAAAGTATAATTCCAAAGATAGCACTAATGATAATAACAATCATCGTTCCTGGATAGCCAAAGAATTGGACAAGTCCCCCAGAAAGGATGGCTCCAATTAAACCACCCCCAACAGTAATAGAAGTATCCCCACTAGAAAGAATGGGACCAGTACCATTAATACTAGCAACTCTCCCCATATAATTATCTTTAGTAGCATTAATAACACTAATAAAGTTAGGATTATTTTTAATGAAGTTAGAGTGAGCAAGGATTAAGATTACTCCTAGGAGAATGAAAACTCCAATAAATTTAGCTGATTTAAAGTCTGGTAAATGACGACGAAATAACATCAAGAAACCAATAATTATCAAAAGGATTAGTAAAAGATACCAAAATTCTCCAACTAAAAAGATGGAAAACTTCTTAAACAAAGCCCCAACAAGACCAAATCCAAAGCCAATGATGCCAATTAAAACAATAATAAGTCCTGTCAATTCTACACTATATCCCAGTTTTTTCTCATCACTATTTTTACGTTTTTTCTTCTTTGCCATAACACGCCCTACTTTCTTATGCACTTCCATTATAATATAAATCTAAGAAAAAAGCATTAGAAAAAAAGGGATTTCCCCTTTTAATAAAAGATAAAACTAGATAGTATAATAGCAAGTAAGATATAAAGTACTATTATAAATAAGTAGTTTTGGTTGGTTTGATTAGAACATTTGTCTTTTTTTACACACTTTTCCATAGTATCACCTTAAATAAATGCTCCAACTATGATAATTAATAATATAAATAAAACTAAGATAATAGCAGGTCCCATGCTGTTGCATCCACATCCGTTATTCATAAATTTCCCTCCTTTTATAAGTCTCATTATATCTTATGGTAAGGTTTAATTTTTGTGTATGATATTTTTCTTATCTTTTATTTGTATCAACTACAATTATTGCCAAAGATTTTATTTACTTAAAGAAAATACTTGAGATAAATTTAACATCTTTAAAAGGAAAAACTAAGAAAAAAGACTTAATTACTAGTACCAAATCCCGTATTTATGCTATAATGTCCTAGAAGGAGATAGAAAAAATGAAGAAAAAAGTGCAAAAATTAGCAGTGTTAAGCTTAGCTAGTATGACTTTACTTAGTGGTTGTGGCACCAAAAAAATCCCAACTCTAGAAAACGGAGAACAAGCTATTGTCTCATTTAAGGATGATGTAAAAATTAGTATTAATGATTTTTATAATCAAATGAAGGATAAATATGGTACAGAAGTTCTTCTTAATATGATTGATAAATTAGTATTAGAGAAGAAATACAGCGATTATACAGAGGAAGCTAAAAAGAATGCTGAATCGGTAATGACTCAATTAAAGTCTAGTTACGGCGATAAACTGCTTTCGGCTATTCAGACTTATACTGGATATCAAACTTTAGAAGAATATCAAGACTATGTTTATTTAAGTAATCTTCAAAGTAAAGCCGCTGAGGACTATGCAAAGAATAATATTTCTGAAAAAGAGATTAAGAAGTATTATAAGGATGAAATTAAGCCAGATATTAAAGTATCGCAAATATTATTTAGTGTAAACTATGCTAAGGATGCTTCCGATGATGATAAGACTAAGGCTAAAGATGAAGCGAAAGCTAAAGCTCAAGAAGCTCTTGATAAGTTAAAAGCTGCTGATCAAAGCAAGATTAGTGAAGTATTCAGCAATTTAGCTAAAGAATATTCTAATGATGATTCTTCTAAAGATAATGGTGGAGATTTAGGATATATTAATACTGATACTCTAGGTTCTAACTATAATAATTTAGTAACAGAAGCATATAAGCTAAAAGATGGTGAATATTCTACTAATATTGTGGAAACTGAATTAGGATATCATTTAGTACTTCGTACCGAGACTAAAGAAAAAGCTGATTTAGAATCTGTTCGTGATAAGATTGTTGATGCTTTAGTTAGTGAATATCTAACTAATAATCAAGATGCTTACATTAAATCTATGCAAGAAGTTCGAAAAGAATATGGGATGGATATTGTTGATGATGATTTAAGCAAGAATTATACTAATTATATTCAAAATTCCTTATTAAAGATTCAGGAAAATAAAAATTCTAGTTCATCAAGCAGTAAAAAATAAAAAATCTATCTATGGGATAATCCTATAGATAGATTTTTTTCAAGTTTAAAAGGAGAAAAGTTCATCATAATAACAAGATGAACCCTTCATTTTGCATTTTGTACAGTAAAAATCATCATTTACCACATACAATGGATTTACAATAATATTCTTATCCTATCAAAATGCACGCGACAAATTAACACTTAGAGAACAAGGTTGTTCTCTAATAAAAGTATAACATAAATTATTTAGAAAATACAACATCTTTTTATCTGGGGTAACAAATTGTTTTTTCAAGACTTAAATCACTAACTTTAATATCCATTAGTTCTTCAATATTAGGGCTGGTATTAACAGTAATCATTTTAGATTTAACATTTCTAATGAACTGGGAAGCTTTTTTAGAATCACTAGTAAAGATACTACTAGCATATAAGGAACCGTTATAATTAATCATTTTAATAGCTTCTTCTAATCCCCTTACTTTAATAGCATCGATATCCATATTTAGATCTTCCTTAAGGTAAATAGTTAAATTTAAACCGAGACTAAGAATTTTTTTTATAAATTCAGCATCTATTATTTCATCTATATAGATATCATAGTTTAAATAACCACTTGGAAGTACTGGTACTTTAGATTTTTCTAGGATATATCTTTGATAATCACGTGGACCAATTACAATATTCAAATCAATATTAGCATATTCTTCTAAAACCTTAGAGTATTCATCAGTCATAAACAAGTTTAAGTAATCTGGACTTAAGTCATTAGACTTTAATACTTCTTTTATTATAGTTACTAAAAGATTATTAGAGCCATACATATAACCATTACTAATGATAATAGAGGTATTACCAACTAGAAAATTCTTTAAGAATATTTCTAATAGACAATAGAAGTTACCTTCATTAAAGACTAAAATATTACCCCGATTTAGATATTCTTTGCCATAGATTTTAGTCTCATCTTTACTAGAAGTTATTACTTTTCCATAGATAATATTCTCTTTTTGAATATTTTTAAATATATTAGTTATTATATTCTTATCAAGGGGAAAGCCATTATGATTCTTTAGATCAATTTTATTTGCTTCCCTAAATTTTTCATAATTAATTAAAATACTATTTTCAATATCTTTTAAGACTTTTAAAATTATTTTAGCGTTAAGATTATTATCAATTAGAATAACTCGATTTATTATATCACTTATATTCTTATCTTCCATATTTATTACCTCCTATCTCTTTTATATTCATACTAGTATTATAGATACTAAATTGTTCTTTACTTAGTCTGGAAGAATCGATTGTTCTTGTCTTTGCTATTTGTTTTAGAGCTAAATAAACTTGTAAACAAATAACATCAGTTATATCGATTTCTTTATTTAGACCAATATTTTTATTATAAAGAATATCTCCTAGTCTTATAGTTGTATCATCATAGTCATAGATAATAGCTATATTAGCATTAAGAATAACTCTTATCGTATTAGGATTTAAATTATAATGTCTAGCTAAACTGGTCGTTATATTAGATTCTTCATATGAGGTTAACTGCGTTAAAAGATGATTTTTATCTTGTTTAGTTAATAATTCTAAACGTTCTAAATGATAAAGAATATCTTTCTTAAGAGTAGTACTATCATAGATTTGATACTCATCATTATGAACTGGTAAAGCTTCTTTAGATATCTCATCTTTAGATGTTTTTCCTTCTAGAATATACTGGGTAATAGAGTCATTAGTATAAAGACCTCTTTGTAATTTAACGGGAGGAATATAATCTAAGGGTTTTGCTACTCTTCCTGTATCTAAGATAGCATTATTCTTAAGAGAAGATGCTATATCATTATATCCTAATCCTACAGTTACTTTAGATAATTTTAAAGAGTTATACTCTTCTAAAGTTATCTCGTTATTTATTAACATCCTTTGATAAACTTCTTCATCTTTCTTAATTAAATCCTTAGAAGCCAGCTTATAGATTTGATAAACTTCATCAGTAAATTCTTCCCTAGATATTCCGGCTCTTTGGAAAGCTTTATCCGGAATTTCAATATTATCAAAACATAATGTATTACCACGACGCCATACCCAAGACTGAGCCACAATATTTCCTAAGTGGTCTTTAATAACAAAGATGCGCCCATCAGGACTAGTCATGGAGTGTTCCATACATACTTCAGCTGCATTACCAATCTCTTGACAGCAATCAGTCAAAGTACCAATAGCAAGCGCTAAAGGATCATCTAATCTTAAAATTTCATAATGATATTTGGAGTTGTCCCCTTCTACTCTAGGGATACTACTTTTGGTTCTTTGTTTGCCATAATTATATATTTGTTGGAGAATAGTAAAATCTTGTTCACTATAACCAGCTAAAGAAGCAACGGAAGCCATTTCTTCATTACCAAATTCAACATTTTCATAACTATATGCTTTAGCAAAATTAAGAGCTAAGTCCCAAGTTAAATGACGATTGCTATTAATGATTTTAATTTCTTTAAATTGTTTTTGCACTGATGCTAAGTATTTTTTATTTTCATCATCTTGAAAAATAGCTTCCAAATTAGTGAGGAAAAACTCGCGAAAATCGGGGTCATATTCAAGTTTAAAGCCTCCAAATAATTGATGGGCTAGTTTACTACTCATAATATTTAGTTCAGGAAATTCACCTATGGTTTCTTTTAGAAGGGCTGTACTCTTTGGATATTTTTGTTGATCGATAGTTAAAACATAGGTATTATCTTCACTCTTCCTATAAAGACTTTGAAAAATATGGTCTTTATCTAAAGGCGTATCTTCCGCATTAATGGCTTGATAAAGACTTGGAATATCTCCTCTTTGAAAAAATGTATTACTATCAATTTTACCCGCTATTGCCATATCTAACCGTTCTAAGGCATAACCAATATCTTTATTTATCTTCGTAGGTAACTTAGTTAACAAATCAATACATTCTTTAAATCCGCGGGTATCATTATCAAACGCTCCAAAAGAATAAGCTATTTTTAGCATAGCTTCCCGACCTTCGGCTGCTTGGGCAAATTCCCTAATTTTCATAAGCTTGCTCCACTTAACTCCGGCGGTTAAAAATTTATCAATTTCTCTTTCGGGAAAATTTTGCATAACTACATAATCAGGAATAAAGGTTTGACCGGTTTTAGCATACCAATTTTTCATAACTAAGACTTGACGATCTTTAAGCATTTTGGAAACGGTTTTTGGCTTTTTAAGTCCTAATAACAAGGCTTTTTCGTTACCAAAATTATGAAAATATTCAATCAAGCTTTCTTTGGGATACTCTTGGGAACGAATTAAAGAACTTAATATGTCTTTTCCTTCTAAGAAAGGCAACCAATCTTTGGCATAAACTGATAATATCTCAAAGTCTAACCCTCCATAAAAGTAGATTTTTAAATGTTCCGGAGCTTCATTACTTAGGAATAATTCTGGATGTTGTTCTTTTAAGAAGATAGGAGCTTCTTCAGGTTCAAATTTATAACCTTGATTTTTAACTTCATCAAGAATGATAGGTTCTAAGGATTTAGTTAAAGTATCATAAGAAGTTAGAGCGTCTTTAGGAAGTAAGCCGATCGTTTGGGATAAAAATTTACCATAAGTAGTACAAAGTCTTAAGAAATCTTTAGTACCTAACTTATCTAAATAAATTTGTTCTTCAGGTTTACCACTGAAATTATAATTCTTCTTTCGAAAAGCAACATAAAGATTCTTATGTTCTAAGACTTTAGAAAGCTCAGGATTTAAGAAGATATCATTATACTCTAGTTTACCGGCATAGAAGGCTTTAATTATTCTTTCTTTAGTATTATCGTATAAGAAAGGTAATTCTTCTGGACTTAAAAAGATATCAGGATGTTCTAAGAAGAAAGTTTTATCTTGACTTAAATATGCATAAGAATGATAATTCTTTCCAGTTAAAATTTCATAATAAATATAATTTCTAATGATTCTATCTACATCGTTTTTAGAAGTACTCATCGTAAAGGGTTGATAGTTAATATTTTCAGGAAGATATTCGCCATAGGATCTCATTAAATCTAAAAGAGCTTTACGACCAAAAGAATTAGTATAATAAGTACAAAAGGACATATTAAGATTTTGTAATATAAAGTCATCAGGAAATAAATTTCCTAAATCCATATCTAAAAGATAACTTATATACTCAGGATGAGTTCGGACATAAGAAAAATTAATCTTATTATGATAAAAGGCTTTTATTAATTCTTGAGGACAAGTTTCCTTCATAAATATATCTTTAAAGTCTTTTCGAAAAGGACCATTAATAAAGCTATAATCGGCATAATCAGTAAAATAATTATGTTTACGCATTTCATTAAGACATTTAGCCATGAATTCTCTAAACTCGGGATAAGTCATCTTGGGGATGGTTTTTTCTTCCCAATTATTCTTGAGATAAGAGGAAAAAGCTTCAAAAAATTCAAAAGAGCGATGATTATCTTCTTGATGAGTAAAAATACCCGTTTCTTTTTCTAACTCAAAGAGATTATTTAATCCGACTTGATTAATTAAGTGATTTTGATAATAGTCTAAAAGACAAGTTTTGGCATCTAAATTTTTTAAATCGGTAAACGAATGAAGAGAATCAACTACTTTGGTAAACATTTCAGTTAACCACTCTGGTATCGCGGTTTCTGGAGAAAAACTCTTATTTCTTAAGTAAATACTCATAGCTTCTTTAAAACCGGCAACTGGTTCTTTCGAGGCTATTAAATGAAGATTAACATTAAAGTCTTCTCCACTTAGATGTCTAATGACATGGGGATAAACTTGGTAAATCTCTTGAAAAGCATATTCGCCAAAGATATTATTTAATTTAACAACTAAACTTTCTGGTTTAGCAAAACTACTAAGGGGTAAATCTTTAAAAAGAGCATAATTATCAATTATATCTAAAGTAGTTAATTTTCTTTCATAATATCTAGTTCTTAAACTTTCTTCCATCTCTATCTTCATCTTAAAGAGATCTTCATTAGCAAGAATAAACTTTTCAGGAAATCTAGTCTGTAAATGTCCATTAGTCTTAGTAGTTATACTTAAAGGAAGAGGATTATACATATTAGTAGGATATAACAATTCTTTACGGACTACTTGATAAATATTACTAATTAATTCTTGAGGCTTACTATCGATAGTATTAATTTTTTTAATAGCATCCGTCATCTTGATTAAATTTAAAAGTTTCTTAATATCTTCATAATCACTTGGAAAATTCTTATAAAGATTAACAACATTCTTAAGTCCTAAAACTTTAATAGGAGTCCCCTCATCTATAATATGACTATAAAGATCTTTATTTGTCTCTAATTCTTCTAAAGAATCCGGGTCTAAATTAACTAAATCAGCTAGAGTAATATCATCTTGGTACCATTTATCTTGAAAATCTTTAGGAATTTTTTTACTCAAGAAATAATCTTTATGGGTGCGTACGACTTCTTCATCTAAATAATCAGGACTTACCTTTCCATTTGAACTCGTAATATTTTTAAGATTACAACCTTTAAAATTAACATTTCCATAGACTTCAACCATCTTAAAATCGATATTAGCATTACTTTTAGATAAGTCTAAAACTTTACCATCTGGCGCTAATAAACTTATTCCCTCATATAGATTAAAGGGAATAGAGCTTAAATCATAAGAAAATAGCTCTTCTTCTACTTTTACATACTTTGCAATACTTACTTTTTGGAAAGCTAATTTTTCTTCAGATGATAAATTAGCAATTTTTTGGGAAAAGTTGGCTATAATCGCCGCTAATTGTTGTTTATAGACTTTAAATTCTTCAATAGTTAACATACATACTCCTTTATTATAAGTTTATTTTATCACAAATCACTCGCTCCGACTAGAGCTTTTACTTTCTCTAAATCATATCCTTTCTTTAAAAGTTTACCAACTAAAATATAGTTTAACTTTCTAGAATCATACTTATTCTTATACTTATTATATAACTTAGTGTATTCCTTCTTTAGATTAGCTTCTTCTTTAGAGTTATCTATCTTAATCGTTATTAACACCTGATTAATAAGATAATCCGGGTACCCAAGATTTTTTAAATAATTTTTTAATTTCATAATTACCATATTCTTACTATCTTTAGAATTAGTCTTTAACTTCGTATTTACTATTCTTTTTATCTTTTCTAACCAGGTATCAGCAGTAATTAAGTCTAGTTCTTCTTTAATACTTATCTTATCTAAGTCTTTATTCTGAAGATAATTATAAATCTTATAGTACCCATCATTACTTAAAAGAACTTTAGTATTTATATAAGCTTTAATATAGTTATTATCATCTAAATATCTTTCTTTTTTAAGTCTTTCAATTACATAATTACTTAAGGAAGAATCATAGTCTTTTAGATACTCTTTAACATCTTTAGTACATTTTATACTCTTTAAATACTTTAAAGTCTTATAATAAAGTTCTAACTTTAGATTATCTTTTTCTATCGCTTCTAAAGTATTCTTATCTATTTCTTTTAGAATTAATAAATTATATTTTAAAATTAAATCACTATATAGGGATATACTTTCTTGATTTTCTAAGAGAATATTATATTTATTAGCACTCTTCTTCGTATATTTTATTATTTTCATAAGTCACCTCTTATTCTAAAGTATCACACTCTTTTGGAAATTTAAAGCTTTTTAATATCATAAGTATTATCATAGTATGCTTTTCATGTGTAGACACATAATAACTCCATTTTAACCATTTGTCCAGCCCTAAATTGATATTTTTTAAAGATTTTTCAAAGTTGTCTAAAAGCAATTTTAAAAAAAGAAAAAGCCCTTATATAAGGCTTAATCCTATTTATTCAATATAGCATCTACAGGTTGCATATCATTTATCTTATTAGAACATATGATACTAATAACACTCGATAAGACTACACTTAAGAAAAGTGTTGCCAAAGGTGCTAGGAAGTTTATTTCAATTCCTCCTACATATAAGATGTCTTCAAAGATTAGTTTATTAGCTAGATTACAAGTTATATTCCATAGAGGGATAGCTAATAGAAAAGATACACCCGCTATAATTAATGATTCATAAGTAAAGATCTTATAGATATCTTTATTCTTGGCTCCGAGACTCTTTAAGATACCAATATTTTTCTTAGCATAACTAATAGTAACGCTAATGAAGTTAAAGATTAAAAGACTAGCAAATAAAACAAAGACTAAGGCAATAATTACTAAATAAGAATGTAAATGTTCATAAAACATTATAACCGTACTAATAGCAGTCCCTAAATCACTAGCAAGACCATAAGAAATTCCTGTATCTTTAAGATTAGAAACATAACTATACTTAGTTAAAATATTCTTCAACTCTTCTTTTGTCTCATAATTCATATAGACCTTTTCAATAACCTTCTTATCATGGTCATAATCTTGGTATAAATCTTTACTGACATAAGAATTATCATCAAAAGATATTCCTACAATCTTCATATTCTGATAGTTATCTATTTGTTTATGAGCAGAAATACTATTATAGGTCCTGATATATAAATCATCTTTATATTCTAAAAACTTAATTTTAACAAAATTATATACTGCTTCTTTATAAGATAAATTCATATTATTTTGTTGATATTCATTAAACTGTTTAGTCATTGACCCTTTTATAGAAGTATTAAAATTCAAAAAATCACTGACATTAATAACCATCTCATCAGCTGCTAAAGGCTTTGTAATCAAGTTAAAATTTGTATCATAATACTCCTGATTATCATAATAAGTTAATCTATCATTATAGACAGGACCACCGATACCAAAAGAATCTTTTCTATCTCTTAACATAAAAATAATTTTTGGGAGTAATTCATCTTCCGTATAATTTAATTCTTTATTATCAAGAAAACCTTTCACATAGATATTACTATCTTCTGTAAAAGCACTAAAATAAGTATCTAAGTACTTAGTAACCTTCTTTCCTTGGCGATATTCCATAAACTTATCATCGCTATTAAATTCATTAATACCAACTATGGTAACAGGATATTCCCCTAAATTAATATTAAGTCCTAAAATATCTTGAAAGTTTTCTGGTTTAATGAGCTTGTTATCTGTATTATAAATTCCTTGATTAAGAATGGTATAAGCAATATTTTTATCTATCACAATCTCATTATCAGTTAAAGGAAGACGTCCCACGAATAAATTTAATAACTTATCATCTTTCATTTCTACTATCGAATAAGCTTCTTTTTCTGGAACTTCCACTTCACTTGGTTTTTGGGCTCCTAAAGATACAGAAAGCTCATAAATCTTATAGGCTGGACTACCTAATTTAAGATTTTCATCGTTATCTTCATAATATAAGGACTCACAGTCCAAGAAAGTTCCATAGTCTAACCTACAATAAGCTCTTTCTAAAGCTACCTTCGTCACATTCTCATTCGTTAATTTTTCCAAAGAAAAAGCATATTTATTAAAGAAAACGAAAGTAAACATAAGACAAACAC
>CAKOOW010000010.1 GCA_934098445.1 uncultured Bacilli bacterium | reverse complement strand
ACCTATTCCCAATAAGATTAACAAACATATTGATACCCCAACAAACATAACATTCTTTTTCATAACAAATCCTTTACTAAATTAATAGATTATAAACTTTATTCAAAGTACTTATAACCCCTATTTATTATTACCAATATAATGGTACCACAATTTTTACTTATTTAAAACCTAATTTTTAATCAAATTAAAAATAGTGGTTTTCCCACTATTTCTTAGTTAGTCCCTTTTACTTGACTCATAACTTCTTCAGCAAAGTTTTCAACCTTTTTTTCAATACCTTCGCCAACTTCATAACGAATCATCATAACAAGTTCACAATTATTATTCTTTAAATATGTCTTAACATCAACATCTCCATCTTTAATGAATTCTTGATCAACAAGACAAATTTCTTTAAAGAATTTCTTTAGTCTACCGGCAACCATTTTCTCAGCAATTTCCGCAGGTTTCCCCTCTTTCATTGCCTCTTCTTTTAAAACTTCTTTTTCTTTAGATACTCTCTCTTCCGGAACATCAGTTTCAAAAGTATATTCTGGTTTCATAGCAGCAGCTTGCATTGCTACATCTTTAGCAACTTCTTCATTTTGACCTTTAATTACCGTTAAAGCAGCAATCTTACCACCCATATGTAAATAACTACCAAAAGTTTCATCATCAGTCTTAGTAATAACTTCTAATCTTCTTAGAGATAACTTTTCTCCAATCTTAGCTGTCATTGCTACAACATAATCACTAATAGTTTGCCCATTAACTTCTAAAGAATTAGCCTCTTCTACAGTCTTAGCATCACTATTTAGTACAGCCTCACCAATATTAGCAACCATTTTCTTAAAGTCTTCATTTTGAGCAACAAAATCAGTCTCAGAATTAACTTCTAAAATAACTGCTTTATTACCACTAACATAGATATTAGCAAGACCTTCAGCTGCAATTCTAGATTCCTTCTTAGCTGCCTTAGCAATACCTTTTTCTCTTAGCCAATCAATAGCCGCATCAATATTGCCATTAGTAGCCTCTAAAGCCTTCTTACAATCTAAGATACCTAAGTTAGTAGCATCTCTTAATTCTTTTACTAATTGTGCAGTAACCATAAATTTCTCCTTATATTTAATCTTATTTATTTAAAGATGCAATTAATTCATCTTTTTTCATATTTGTATAGCCTTTAACCTTACGAGATTTAGCCATTGCTTTTAATTCTTGAATAGATTTAGATTCTAATTCATCAGCTTTACGCATTTCTTCTAATTCACTATCTTTAGCTTCAGCTTTTGGTTTTTCTTTTTCTTCTGTAACATAATCAATTACTTCTAAGCCATTAACTTCACAAATAGCATTAGTTAAAGCCCCTAAAACAATTTTTACAGAACGTACAGCATCATCATTACCTGGAATTACATAATCAACATCATCAGGATCACAGTTAGTATCAACAATACCAAATACTGGAATATTTAACTTTCTAGCTTCTCTAATAGCATTGATTTCCTTCTTAGGATCAACAATAATCATGGCATCTGGTAATTTAACCATTTCTCTAATACCACCTAATAATTTATTAAGTTTTTCATATTCTTTCTTAATTTGAATAACTTCTTTTTTAGGTAATACTTCAAAAGTACCATTTTCTTCCATCTTTTCGATTTCTTCTAATCTCTTAACTCTTCTTCTAATAGTTCTAAAGTTAGTTAAAGTTCCCCCTAACCATCTTTCTGTTACATAGAATGATTTTGAACGATTAGCGCATTCAATACTTGCTTCTTGAGCTTGTTTTTTAGTACCAACAAATAAGAAAGTACCACCATTTTTAGCAATTTCACTAATTGCAGCGTATGCTTCTTCCATGCACGCTAAAGTTTTTTGTAAATCAATGATATAAATATCATCTCTTGTTGTGAAGATATATTCCTTCATTTTTGGATTCCATCTTTTGGTTTGATGACCAAAATGAACCCCAGATTCTAATAGATTACTAATAGAAACTACAGCCATTAAAAATCCCTCCTTCGTTATGCTTCTATTTATCTTTAAACAATACCAATCACCTCTTCGGCACTCGATTAATATCTGGATAAATATGAATATTTGACTTTTAAAGCCATTAGTATTGTACCAAAGTTTATTTTTAAGTGCAAGCTAATTACCATAACTTTAGTTAAAAAAAAGCCTATTTTATTAGGCCCATACTTATTTTCCAAGCAATTACTTTAACGGCTAAAGCTTTTAAATATTCTTTACTTAAATTCCCAGCTTTAACATAGTTTATAATCTCTTCGATATTTTTAACATAATTTTTCGTAATTATAATATTATTACCTGCTAAAATAGCTTTTAACCCAATATCTTCAATATCAGCTGTAGCTCCCATATTTAAAGCATCGGTAATAACTATTCCCTTAAAGTCTAGGGTATTTCTTAAGTAATTATGATTATTAATAGATATAGATGCTGGATTAATACTATCTAAGACTTCAACCGTATTATGACTTATCATAATTGCCTCAGCCCCACTAAGAATAGCCTTCTTAAAAGGTATTAAATCCCTTTCTACTTCTTCCTTACTTCTTGTATCTAAAGAACTAGTCTTATGGGTATCCTTATTCTTCCCATATCCCGGATAATGCTTCATCACATTAACAATACCACTATCTTTAGAACTCTCAATAATTACTTTAGCAAACTCTCCTGTTAACTCTGGACTTAACCCAATTGATCTATAATATATATAATCACTCTTATCGGTAGAAATATCTAAGACTGGGGCTAAATTAATATTAAGTCCTAAACTCTTAAGAAGTTCATTCTTCTCCTGATTATCTGTTCTAATAAGTTCAAATCCACCCTTAGTATATAAACTTCTAGGAGAAGAAAAACCCTTAACTTTTAAGTTTCTATTACTACTAACTCTTACAACACTTCCCCCCTCTTCATCTACGGCTAAGAATAAAGGATAATCTGCTCTCTTTTGTAATTCTTCTATCATCTTTAGAATATCTTCTCTTGTCTTATTCTTAAAAGCACCCCCAAAGAGTACTAACCCTCCTAAATGATACTTACTTACATCTTCTAAACTATTACTAGTATGATGAGGCATAAAAAGACTCCCAACAATACTCTCTAAAGACATCTTATTAACTAAATCTCTAGCCCTATCATCATAAGAATTATTAAGTCCTAGTATTTTATATTCATCACTTATCTTCTCTACCTTAAGTATACTTATCTTCTGATAATCCTTAGTACTATCAATATCCCCCTCATAAGTAATATCCACATAATCATTAACATTAGCCCCTATCTTCCCAAGGATATATATACTTTGATTATCTAAAGCTACATAAGACTTATCCTCATCTTGATAAATAACTAATCCCCTAATTACCTTATCATTAGAACTCTCTTTTAAACTATCCCCTTCTTTAGAACTACACCCACTACTTAAAAGTATACAAAGTATACCAATCATAATAACTAAATATCTCTTCATAAAAACCTACTAATCATTTAATTTCTTATAAATACTCTCTTGTCTTTTCGTTAAAGTCTTCTCTAACTTAACTACCTCTAAAGTATTATATAGTATTGGAACCTCACTAAGTATATCAAAATATAAATAAATATCATCTAAAGACTCTATAAGTACTTTCGTACTTTTAGTCTCCTCTAACATATTATATAAATCCTTAGCAAACATCTCTACAATACTATTATTTTCTTGAAAAGAAAACCTAATCCCTGCATAATAAAGATAAAAGAACTTTAAAACTACTTGCATAACCCCCATAAATAAGACTTTATTAGTCTCCCTTAACTTCTGTAACTTCTCATGAACATACTGTTTAACTAAGACTTTATTATTATTCTTAAGCATTAACCCCTTAACCTCTAAAAAGAACTCTAAAGGACTAGAAACTCTCTTCTCTAAGAACTTAACCCCCTCCTGTTCTAATTCCTGTTGTTTTTTAATCTCTTCAATATCTCTATATATATCTGGATGTAACTCCTCTATTAACTCTCTAGTCTTACTTTCTCTTAAAGCCTTAGCTAAATTAGTATAATCATAGTAAGGAAAATCCAAATGATTCTTTAAAATCTCTTCACTAATCATTAACATATGCTTATCATCAAAAAAATACCATTCTACCGAATCAATATCATCACAGAAATTATCAAAGATAGCTCTTAACGCTTCTATATCAAACTCTTCTTCTTTAATATCAATAAAATTAGTCAATAAAAAATACTCTATCTCTAAAAGACTAAAATACTTCTTACTATTAACTATATCCCGATGTAAATAATCTAAAAGCATCTCATTTAGTCTTTGATACTTCTTATCTATATCATCATCAGGATCAGTCTTAATACTATTAAATACCCTAATTAAATTATTAATGACATTCTTTAAAGTAAATTTCATAATGTCCCCCAAAAACCTACTTCCCCTGACTTCTTTCTTCCTAAATTATACTAGCATTCTTAAGAAATTAAAAGCTTAAAAGAAAAAAATATAATCAGAATAACCCAATTATATCTTTAATCGTAATAAATATCATTAATAACATTAAAAGAACAAACCCAATCGTATGGAACCATCCTTCAATATTAGCATCTACTCTCTTTCCTCTAATCTTTTCAATAAGAACAAATAAAATATGACCTCCATCAAAAGCAGGGAAAGGTAAGAAGTTCATAAATCCTAAGTTAATAGAGATATAAGCTGTCAAATAAAGAATTTGCGCTAGTCCTAAGGCTAAAGACTGATTAACAATATTATACATTCCAACAGGTCCCGATAATGAATTCATCGATAAACGCCCCGTAAATAAACCATAAATAATGGTAAACATCGATTGATAAATGCTTTCAAATTTACTAGCCGCATAGCTTAAAGCTTTACCTACCCCATGGTAAGTTTCTTGGTAAATAGTAACACCAAATACCCGTGATTTATTTCCTTTTTCATCGGTTGTTTCTTTAGGCGTAACTTTTAAAGTTTCTGTAGTATTATCTTCATGTCTTACTTCAATACTATAATAATCTTTTTTATTATCTAAAGTAAGTAAGACTTGAGCTCTATCCCAAGTTTTTGTCTTTTTTCCATCAATACTTAGGATAACATCCCCACTTCTTCCACCTGCTTCGCTAAAAGCCGAACCATCTTGGACCGTATTAATCTTTGGGGTTGTACTAGTAGACCCATAAATAATTCCAATCATAAAAAGAAGAACAAATGCCGTAATAAAGTTCATAATAACCCCAGCACTAAGGATTAAAATTCGTTGCCACCAAGGTTTATTACACATTAATTTTTCCTTAGGAATCTTATCATCATCTTCCATAACCTCGCCCGCTAACTGGACATATCCTCCAATTGGTAAAGCTCTTAAGGAATATTGAATCCCACTTTTCTTAGAAATATGTTTACAAAGTAAAGGTCCCATTCCCACGGAAAACTCATAAACATGAACTCCACACAATCTAGCTACTATGAAATGTCCAAACTCATGGAGTAAAACCAAAATCCCCAGCATCAAAATTAATACGATTATACTAACTAACCACATAATAACACTCTTTTCTATTTATAATATCGTACATAATAACGTATAAAGTAAAACCCCAAATATTAAACTATCTAAACGATCTAAAATACCCCCATGGCCCTTAATTAGATGCGAATAATCTTTAATATTATTTTCTCTTTTAATCTTACTAAAGAATAAATCACCAATCTGCCCAAAGACACTTATTAGGATACTCATAACTGTTATTCTTAATACCCCCATATTTCCAATAACCGCTAAATAATAGAAAGTTCCAATAATACTAGCCGAAATAATACCTCCTAAAGCCCCTTCAATCGTCTTATGAGGACTAATACTAGAAAGCTTATGCGCCCCTATATATTTACCTATCAAAAGAGCAAAAACATCCGTAGCTACAATCACGACAATGATATACAAAAGTAAATACTTATTAGCCATATCTAACATAATCATTGAATTAAAGCTTAATCCAATTAGAAATAATAACGTAAACATAAATAAAGATGTCTCAGTATCATATTTTCTACTAAAGATAGTTGGAATAATAAGACTAAATAACATAAACGCTATCATCTGATAAGAAGCCCCAATATATAAAGCATAAGTATCATTAACCACATAAATTAAACTCATAAACGCAATAAGTCCTAAGATAATAATTGGTATATTTAATTTATTTTTAACATTAGGTAAAGTAATAATCTCTTTATAAGCTAATAATGCTACGGCTCCTACTAATATTTTGAAAGTAATAGGTCCCAAGAAAAAAGCACTTAAAAAGATAATAGTTATTATAGCCCCGCTAATTATTCTATTCTTCACTACTTACCACCCCCAAATCTTCTTTCTCTACCATTATATGCATCTAAAGCTTTATCAAATTCCTTAGCATCAAAATCTGGCCAAAAACAATCCGGAAAATACATCTCTGCATAAGCAATTTGCCATAATAAGAAATTACTTACTCTTACATCTCCCCCCGTCCTTATCATTAAATCAACAGGTGGTAAATCCTGATACAAGTACTTCTTAAATAAATCAGGAGTTATCTCTTCCTTAGAAATCTTACCTTCTAAAACATCTTTAACAATATCTTTAGTAGCATCCACGATCTCACTTTGTCCCCCATAATTAAGACAAATATTTAAAATTCCCCCGGTATTATCCTTAGTCTCATCTCTTAGATAATCCATAGCCTCTAAAACATCCCCTCTTAAAGGACTTTTTCTTCCACTAAAGACTACCTTAATATTATTCTTCTTTAACTCCTCACAAGAACTTTTAAATTCTTTAACGAAAAGATTCATCAAGTAATCCACTTCACTAGCTTCCCTTTTAAAATTCTCTGTTGAAAAACAATAAACTGATAAATATTTAACCCCCTTCTTAAAAATATAATCAGCTATCTTCTTTATATTACTAAAACCTCGTCTATGGCCTTCTAACTTTGGTAATAAATGATTTTTTGCCCATCTTCTATTTCCATCTAAGATAATTGCCACATGCGTAGGTATTTTTACATCTTCCATTTTTCCTCCTAATACCATTATATACTTCTTGTTCTTCTTAGTCAAAATAAATTCATTTACGCATATTTTCTCCTAACATCTCCATATCTATAGTTAACTGTTTAATCCGTTCAATAATTCTTTTTGCTTTCACTTTATCAGTCCCCTTACAAGAAAGATGTTCTTCTAATTCATTTATTGTGAAATTAGATGTAAAAAAAGTCGTCTTATGCTCATTCATTCTTGTTTGTAAAATAGTTCCTAAGATTTCATCTCTTCCCCAGTCCGTAACTTTTTCGGCTCCAATATCATCAATTAATAATAAGTCAATATGACATAACTCATCCATAATATCATTCATCGCTTCAAAATCCCCTTTAATCGTCCTTAAAAGCTCTGGTAAATAGACAACCTTAGTCCTAAACCCTCTTTTCTTCATCTCATTAAAACAAGCACTTAAAATATAAGTCTTCCCACACCCAAAATTACCATGTAAATAAAGACCCTTAGTATTCTTCCCATAATCATACTCTTTAATAAAATTCATTACCCATTTAATTAAAGCATAACGATTCTTATCTTTAGTATCAATAGTCTTTATAGAAGCATTCTCTAACTCTTTAGTAGCATTAATACTATTCTTTAGTTTTTTAAATTCTTGTAGTTTATAATAACAAGCCTCCGTCGAAAACATCAAATGATTATTATATCTATTAGGATAATTAAGATATCCTGATACTTTATTCTTACATTCATAAAGACCATGACAATTCTTACAATTATTATCCTCTTCTAAATAACTTTCTAACTTAGAAGTATAATTCATCGCTTCTTTATCCGATAACTCTAAAGATGCTACTAAACTTTTAAACTCCGGATTCTTCATAGCCCGAATATAATTATCTTTTAAGCTATTCTCAATTAGTCTTGTTTTATTTACTATTGTCATTTTAAATTCCTTTCATCAATTCTTCTAATTCCTTTTGCTCTTCAGCCGTTGCTTCATTTCTTTTGATTTCCGTTTTAAACCAGACTGGCACCTCTTCTTTAGTTTTCGCACTTACCGGCGTAACCGCATTTAATTTCTTCTGTTCTTTTTCCGCTAAACTCATTGCTTCTTTAGCTGTCTTTACGCCACTTCTTACCCATTGACCGGCTATTGCCTCAACAAAATTCTTATTTAATTTATTATCATTCTTCTTTAAAACATAATCAATCAAAACATTAACTACCGCCGGTTTTAAATTTAAATCACAACACAAAGTCTCTAAAAGCTTTAAATCTCTATTCGTAGGCGTAATCCCATGATATTTACTCTTTAAGAAATCATATGGCTTCGTATTCTCAAAGATATAAATAATCTTATCTCTCTTACTCATATTCTCTAGAGTCTTATTCTTATCTTCTTTATAAACAAGCGTCGGTAGTTTACCATTATTATGATAAGTATAATAATTTCTCGCCAGTTTTCTTAACTCATCTGCTACAATAAATCCCCGCTCATTAATCACATTCTTAATAATCTCACTAAACTTTATCGTATCTAAATTATAAACAAACGCTAAATTTTCAATAAGCTCTCTAGTTCTTTTATTAAAAGCCTTCTCATTTAAAATATCTTTAGGAATACTAGCTATTAACATATCAAAATCAATAACATTCTTCGCCGCCACACTTTGTTTTGTTCTTTCCACCGCATCAACTTCCGGTAAAATATTAGAAGAAGTAAAAGTCATATTTAGAGTACTTGTTATATCTTCATAATCACTTAAAGACATACTTTTCTTCTCATAAGACTTCTTTATCGCATCGTATTCTACCTTTCCAATATTATTATAAAGAACCACATTTAAGACCGGATGATTTAAAAACTCTCTTGGACTCATTGGACTATATAACTCATAAACATAAGAATAAATATCTCCACTCTTCACATAAGTCTTAAGAAGTCCTAAAGACTCTAAGGCACTTCTTGCTTCTTTAATACTCTTTAAATCCGTTTTCATAAGACTCATCAAATGATGATGATTATACTCTTCACTCTTAAAATTATTATACTTTAAATCCCGCCACAAAGTAAGATAGAGACTAACTGCTAAAGCCCCCATAATTGGTTCATATAAAGTAATTAGATTATCCCGATCTTCTAAAGTCAAAATGGTCTTATTAACAACGGTATAAAGATCAGCTGGCAAAAGACTAATAATTCCCATAAAATCACCCACTAGCTAGTATTATAATAAAGAAGAAGAAAAAAAGAAATGCTTTTTTAACATTTCTCATCACATAAATCTGCCAAGGTATTAAATCCTTCTAAATACTTATCTTTTAGTTCTTTTCTTTCTTCTTCATTTAAAAGAATATATGGGTCTTTTTGACTATCAACCGTTCCTTCAACCACTTTTTTTACTACCCCTTCTTTAATAAATACCACGGTTGGAGCATAAATTCTTTTTTCTCCGGTTTTAACTGTCTTCCCCTTATTATCGGTAACACTATAATCTTCTAAAAACTTATCTAACTTCTCTAAAAGAAAAGTATAAATTGCCAAACCATCAGTTTTAATTAACTTATTATCATCATCAAAAGTAAAAGAACTTCTAATTGTTTTTATATTATAATAATTAATCTTATCAAGACCATACTCTTCTCCCGCTTCATTTAAAACCGAAACAATATTTCGACACCAAGGACAAGTAGGAAACCCTAAATATAAAACTCCTGTCCCATTATTAAATAAATCTTCGATTTCACTATCAGTTATATAATAGTACAAATTATTCTTTGCAATATCCACCGCAGGATATTCCTTATCACTACTATTTTTCTTCTTATTATAAGCCGTATACTCATCATAAAACTTCGTATCACTAGTCTCTTTAGTCTCATCTTTTTTATTTAGATAAAGACTTCCCAAACAAAGTAGTGCTACTAACACTAATCCTATGACGTAATATTTCAAAAAATCGTTCTTCACTCTAATCACCACAACATTAATTTTATTAAAAAATTTTTTTAAATGCAATATTTTTTTACTTTAAAAGCAATTTTCGCACTAATTTTTTATTCTTATCTAAGATAACTACGGCCTCTGGTTCATACTCTTCCTTATAGCAATCATATCCATGATGCGGTTTATCTAATAATTGATAACCTTCCGGAATAATCTTTTCTTCTTTAAAATATAACCCATCTTTTAAATACCAATCTCTACTATGAATATAATAAGTATTAACCCTTTCTTTTTGATAATAAGCCGTATAAGCACTATTAGCTTCAATTTCCTTAATCAAATGTTGATACCCAATACTAAGGTTTAATTCCGTACAAATCTTGCTAAAAGGACAAGCCTCATAAAGATGATTTATCTTATCATCTTTACGTTTACATATAACTCCGGCACTTATCAAAATAGTAGGAGCTATTATTATCGATATGACCTTTAAACCTCTTCTATTCTTTCTTTTCTTAATCTTTTTCATACTATGTTTATCATGCATAAATATCCTCACCAAACAAATACCAATATAAGCATATATAAGCTTTAAGTCAAGAAAAAAGTTACTTAATTTTAAAAAGTAACTAAATTATTCTAAAGCAAAATTAGTAATTTCCTCTAAATCCAAACCATATTCTTTAACATAAGAATAATGTTTCTTTAACTCTTCCTCAATATATTCTTTTAAAGCTTCTTTTTCTTTAGTATCCGGTAAGTAATTTAAAGCATCTTCTAAAAGACTAAAACGATCAATTTTATTTCGTAAACGCATATCAAAAGCCGTCGTAATTGACCCCTCTTCCAAATAACCATGTACTAAGAAATTTTTATTCTCTCGATCATAAATCAAACTATGAATAAAAGCTGGATACCCATGAAAATCAAAAATAACTGGTTTATCCTTAGTAAAATAAGCATTAAACTTTGTATCTGTAAGTCCGAATGGATTTCTTTTATCACTTTCTAATTTCAACACTTCTAAGACATTTAATACTCTTAATTTAATATCAGGTATAAATTTCTTTAAGATTGAAACTGCTGCTAAAGTCTCAATATTAGGGGTATCCCCACAACTAGCAAAAACAATATCCGGATTATCACTAGTCGAAAATTTCTTTAATTCGATAAGACCATTATCTATTAAAGCTTTAGCTTCCTCCTTCGATAACCACTGTCTCGTTGGATGTTTAGAAGCAATAATTGCATTAACTTTATCTTTATCTTTTAAACACTTATCATAAGTTAAAATTAAACTATTAGTATCTATAGGTAAATAAATATTAACTAGGTCTCTTTTTTTAGTTCCTAAATGGTCAATAAAGCCTGGGTCTTGATGAGTATAACCATTATGATCTTGTTGCCAAACATTACTCGTTAAGATTAAATTTAAACTAGGTATTTCTCTTCGCCAAGATATACTTTTCTTCATCTTTAACCATTTCAAATATTGACTAACCATTGAATCTACTACTCTAATGAATGCTTCATAACTAACAAAAGTCCCATATCTTCCGGTTAAAGTATACCCTTCAAGTAAACCCTCACAAACATTCTCTGAAAGATAAGAATCTACAATTCTTCCGTCGTTACTTAAATTCTCATCCCCCGAAAGTATCTTTTCTTCCCACGTTCTCTTTTCTACTTCAAAGATATGATATAGACGATTAGACATCACTTCATCCGGACTAAAGATTCGATAATCATTCTTATTAAGTCTTAAGACATCTCTAATATATTTTGATAGCTCTAACATATCCTGAGCCACCATCTTCCCCGGAACTTGATTGTCTAATAAATAATCTTCTGGATTAGGTAACTTTAAGGTCATATGACTAATCCCATTAGTAGCTTCATTCGCACTCATTCTTCTATTACCCGTAGGATGATACTCTTCTAAAGAACTCTTTAAAGTTCCATCAGCATTAAATAATTCTTCAGGATGATAACTTCTTAACCAATCTTCAATAATCTTTAAGTAATCCGGATTACTCTTATCAACCGGAATTTGATGTGCCCTAAAAGTCCCTTCTATTTCTTTATCTAAGACTTTTTTAGGACCAGTCCATCCCTTCTTTGTTCTTAAAATAATCATCGGATAATATATCTTCTCTTTAGAATCAGTCTTTATTTTCTTAATCTCTAAGACAATATTATCTAAAGTATTCATCATTATCTTATGAAGTTGCCACTTATCCAAACCTTCTACAATATAAGGATGATACCCCAAAGAAGTAAAATAACAAATAAGTTCTTTATTACTCATCCTACTATAAATAGTGGGATTACTAATCTTATAACCATTTAAATGTAAAATTGGTAACACTATTCCATCCCTTTTAGGATTTAAAAATTTATGAACTTGCCAAGAAGTTGCTAAAGTAGCTGTCTCCGCTTCGCCATCACCAATACAACAAGCTGCTATTAAAGAAGGATTATCTAAAACTGCTCCATATGCATGAATTAAACTATAGCCCAGTTCTCCTCCTTCGTGCATTGACCCTGGTATCTCTGGAGTAGCATGTGATCCTAAACCATAAGGAAAGGAAAACTCTTTAAATAAATGCTGCATCCCCTCCTTGTTTTTAGGACACCATGGATATACTTCACTAAATGTTCCTTCTAAATAACTTTGAGCTAAAGAAGCATTCCCACCATGTCCTGGTCCACTTATATATAGCATATTTAAATCATACTTCTTAATAACTCGATTTAAATGAGTATAAATAAAGTTTTGACCTGGTACCGTTCCCCAGTGGCCAACTAACTTTCCCTTGATATCTGTATCCTTTAAAGGCCTTAACAACAAAGGATTATCTTTTAAATAAAGACATGCCGCGCTTATATAGTTAGCCGCTCTAAAATATGCATCAACAATCTCAATTTCTTTCATCTTTTATCATCCTATTCTTAAGAATATTATACCAAGGATTACTTAAAATTTGAAGTCCTAACCGTTCCTAATTGCAAAACATCTTGAGGCTTTAAAGCTAAGAGGGAAGATACTTCTTCTAAACTAGCTCTAATCTTTTTTTCTCTTTCTACTAACGCTTTCTTTTCAAAAAGCAAATTATTATACTTAATTGCTTCATTAATTTCTTTATTATAGTTAAATGGTTCTTGAAGATTAAATCCTAAATTATTTAGACTATTTCTAATTATAACTAACTCTTCTAAAGAAAAATAATTAACCATACTAGATGTTAATATATCCTGAAGATTATAAATCTCTAAACTATTTAACTTCTTTACTATCTTTATAGGTAAATTAAGTAAAGAAATACCTAAAGTCTGTAAAGAAAATCTTAGTCCTTGATTATTCTCTTCTCCTAGATAATTATATTCTCTAGCAATTCTCATAATAGCATTTATCTTTCGGATACTAAAATCCCCATCATTTAACAATTTTTCTTCTGATAATTCTAACAAATCAACAAGAAAATAAATATTATGTTTATTAAGAGTCTCTAAAGTCTTATTCTTCCCTATAATCTTATCTAAAGGCGTATACAAAGAAATTTCCTTTTTCTTTTGAATATTAAGAAACTCTCTTATAATAAGTTTCAATAAGACTCCATCATTTCCTAGAGTCTCTAAAGTCTTAAAGAATTCCTTATAATCCCAATTACTTTTAATATTTAGAGCTAAGAAACGATCTAATTCTCTTTTATCCTGATACATTTTACTAACAAACTCTTCTAAAGAACCATACCCTTTTAAATACTCTTTGATATCTTCACTAAAAGGAATATCATTAATCTTCGTTAACTCCTGAGATTCTTCCTTTAATAATGGTTTAATTCCTCCTAGATAAGAATCAATCTCCCTATCTCTCATCTTTAAACCCTTTTCTTCAAATAAAAGATTTTGATACCTAAGAACATTCTTATCATAAGAATCATATAAAAACGGTTCATCTAAATTAAAATTTAAATAACTAAAATGCTCTCTAATAATCTTTAAATCTTCTTTATTAACCTCCCTCATCTTGGGGCTAAATAAAACCTCATGAACATTTTTTACTCCTAAGATTTCTAACTCATCTTCTAAATATTTATCTAAACATAAAGATTTAATATCTAAACAATCAAAACTAAATCTTAAAGGCACATAATTCTTATTTTCTAAAGAATAACCATTCTCATCCAAAGTTTCTTTAAAGATAGCAATTTTTTTAGCCGGAATTATCTCTTCTAAAGTAGAAAAAGGCATACTTAGAAAATCCCCTACCAAATAAATATCATAAGTATTTAAAATCTCTAAAGTCTTACCCTTCTTAAATATTTTATAAAGAGGAGTATACAAAGAATTCCCTTCTTTTTGATAATTTTGATATTCTTTAATGATACCTTTTAAAATAACCCCATTATTTCCTAAAGAATCTAATAAATCTAAAAAATAACTATAATCTTCCTCATCTCTAATATTAAAATATAAAAAACGATTAAGCTTACTCTTATTATAAGTAATATCAATAAAAAATTCTTGCAAATTTTTATACTCACTAAGATATTTTCGCATTCTAATTGATAACTCTAAATCATTAATTAAAATACTTCCTAAATCATTACTTCTCTTAACTAAATTATAATAATATTTAGGCATAAAACTATAAGAAAGACCATTTTTCTTTAAAAGTATAAATAATTCATCAAAATAATATCTTCTTTGTTTAGAAGAATCAACTATCTGTCGATATAAAGTATAATCAATATTCAAAAGTTTCTCTAAAGAAGTAAGATTAAAGCGCTCAATTATCTTTCTTGCTCCTTCACTCATCTTTAAAAAATCTAAATCACTCATCCCCAAACTTTCCCCTTTCTAGTTTAAGAATCATCTCATAACCTCTATTTTCTAACTCTAAACGATTTATTTCTTCTCTTGACGAATAAATCTTAAGAAGTTGTTCGGTATACTTCTTATTAATAGCTTCTTTACTCATCACTAAAATCTTACTATCATCTTGAAGTCCTAAAGCATAAAGTTTTTCTCTTAATATAGCAATCTCCCTCATATTTAAGAAATGTAAATACTTTAGATTAATTAACTTTTCTAAAGTATCAACTCCCACATTCAATAGTTTTTCTTGAAGCTCTAAAGGAAAATCCAGTTCCATAATTTTAACACTTGCAAAAGAAAGTTCCAAATCATCAACGGGCTCTAAAGAAGCTAAATTAATCCCTAAATTTTCTAAATCGTGATAAGCAAGACCCCTCTTTATATTTCCAAGACCACTAATCTCTTTAATACTTTTAGTAGATAAGGATGCCAAATCATTTAAAAGCCAAATATTTTGTCTAATAAAACAATTAACAACCGTCTTATCTTGAAATATTTTATATATAGGGGTAAAAGGTCCTAACTCTCTTAGATTTATAACATACTTATCCAAAAGGAAATTCAAACAAACTCCTCGTTCTCCTAAAGATTGAAAAATCCTCTTTAGAAGTTTAATATTATCTAAATCCCCATTAAAATATAAGAAACGTTTTAACTGATTAGGATCTTCTTTAATAGTCAGGAAAAAATTATTTATGGTTCCATAACTCTTAAGATAAGCATGAGTCTTAGACGTCCAAAAGAAAAAATCTTCAATATCTAAATCATTCAAGTTATAATAATAATTCTTAAGATCAGAATAATACTGTTCTTCCTCTTTAAAACCTAAACCTAAATTATGCATATATTCCCATAGCTCATCTAAATACTTGCTTAATGTTCGATTGCCTTTTTTAAGCCATAATAATCTTTTTAAATCATAATTATAAGCATCCCCAATAGTCTTAATACCAATTTTTTCTAAAAACATCCTAGTTTTTAAAGAAACATTTAACTCTCTATCATACATATTTATTCCCCCTTATCAGAGGAATTATCCTACCACTTTTTGAATATAAGTACAATACTTTGGCCTTAATTTTTCTAAAATAATTTACTTAATTAAAACTTTTTATTATATTTATTCCTTCCTCTTTTTCTTCTTTTACCATCTTTAAAAGGATCTTAATATTATCTTGTTCAAAATAAAAATATATATACCTATCATCTTCTAAGATGTATACATCTCTACTAGCAACAATACTACTTTGATAATCTTTAAGACTATAATCATCTTTTAAAATATAAATAGTCATCTTAACCTTATCTTTTAAATAATCTAATTGATATTTAATATTCTTAGTATTAACTTTTTTAAAATCTTTTAGAGTATAACCATTCTCTAGACATCTCTTATCAATAAAATTAAACATCGGTAAGACTTCATTAGTCCCTTTCTTAATACTATCATCATCTACTCTTAAAAAATCATCATCCACTTGATTAATAATAATCTCATTTATATTATCACTATTTTTAAAACTCATAACTCTTTTAAATTTCCAAACACCTCCTAAAAGAATTACTAATAATAAAAGAAAATACTCATATTTAAAATTCTTCCTTATATCTAATTTCTTTTCCATCTCCAAGTAATTCTTCCTCTTTGAAAAATTAGAACTTATAACTTCTCTTAAACTATCCTTACTTCGCATAATAATCCCCCCTCTTAAGCTCTTTTAAAGTCCGATAAAGTAAATTCTTTACATAAGACTCCCTTACTTTTAAGGCTAAAGCTATCTCTTTAATATTCATATCTTCAACATAATATAAATAATAAATCTTGGGAATATCTTGATTCTTCTTATTCTTTAAATACTCCCAAACAGAATCCCACTCTTCTTTTTTTATATTTAATTCTTCTAGACTAATCTTATCTTCTTTAAGATTTTCAATATCTTTATCAGAACTATCTTTTATTAAGAATTTTAATTTCTTTAAAAGCGTATAATGCTTCTTAATCTTATTATTAGCAATCCCAATCATAAAACTATTAATATTCTCTTCTTTAAGTACTCTTCGTTTTAAAATATTCCATAATTCTAAATAAGTCTCTTGAATAATATCATTTACTTCATTAATATTACTAGTCTTAATAATTATATATCTTAAAATATTATTATAAGTCTCATCATATATCTTCTTAAATTGTTGTTTTATTTCTTCTTTATTAACACTCATACAGCCCTCTATACGTTTATATTATCCCTAAAACTATTAAAAAAGTTTCAAAAAAAAGAAAAAAATTAGCATTAAACACTAATTATTTTTAATTGAAGGATAACCATTCAGAAAATAATTAATTATATTATTTAAAATTAATGTCATCTTCTCACTATCTTCTTCTCTGAACTTATCTTTTAGTCTCTTCATTAATATTTCTTTAAGAATCTTATATTCCTTTAATAAATCATTTCTCCTAACTTTATCTAAAGACTTAATCTGAGGTATATAATTACTTAAAAAATCCATTTCTAATTTAACTTTACCATCTATTAATTCCTCTATTTCCAAAGCCTTCTCATATAAAGATAAAGCCTCATAATATGGAGAATAATCCTCATCTAAAGTCTTAAAATTTTTATTTATATAATCTTTCAAAAATTCTAAAGAATAATTAGCTATTCCTTTCTCTTGAAAATATGTACAAAGTTTAGAGTCTAAAACATATCCTTGCAAATAAATTCTATTTAATTCAACTGTCTTTTGAACCTGATATTTTCCATTAGACACTTCTTCTAAAAAATAACAACCAGTCGTAAAGTTATTTAATTCTTCTTGAATTTTATTATTATAATTATTTATTTTCTCTAAAATTTCTTCTATATTCATATTTACCTACTTATAAAAAGATATGCTAAAGCAGATACTATTCCCGAAATAAAACCAACTCCTAAAGTCAGTAAAAGTGTACTGATATAACCATTATTATCCGGATTATTACTTTTCTCTAAAACTCTTTTCATCGGTTGCAAATTTCTTTTAATTGAATTTTCTTTTTCTCCTGCTAATTTCATTTTTTCATATAAAGCTTTCTCCTCTAAAGACATCTTATCAAAAGAAGCTAAATGACTCTTTCTATCAATATCTTTCTTTAAGAATATATCTTCTTTCTGTTCTAACAAATCACAAGTATTCTGATAATTAATAATTTCAGCCTTTACTAAGTCATTAATGGATACTATTCCAAAGAAATCCTGCATATATCTTTGATTTTTATAATCTTTAGACCTTAAATACTCTCCAAATTTATTCAAAATATCCGGATGATTACAAGCATATTCCACAAAAAGTCTCGCAATAACAAAACGATATTCATTATCTAAGTGGCGTCCATTATTTAAGCAATACGCCCCTATCTCCGGACTAGAACCCACATAATCTTGGGTTAATTCGTTCTTTCTTCTTGAAAGTAAGGATTTAGTATCAACATCTATATTTTTATATTGTTCTTCCGAAAAACAATAAGTCTTATTGAATTTCAAATTATTTCTTAAACCATTAACTACCGCTCTTTCTCTGTTATAACGATATAAGTATTCCCTTTCCTGATCCATTTCTAATAATCGTTGAATTTGTACTTCCTCAGTAGTCAAAGATCTTAAACTGTTTTTTTCATCGAAAATAATATTAATCTTATTGTTTACTAAATATTGATAAAAAACCTGTTCTGTCACTTTAGCTTCTACTTCAGCAAATAAGTTATCGGTTCCTTTCGAATTATTTTTACTAATGGCATGAGCCATTTCATGTATTAAAGTAACTAACCATCCTAAGAAGTTATCAAACTTTTGAAGTTTAATTAAGCCATCTCTTTCTGTTACAGCTCTGAAATCTTTATCATTTTGAATTGCTACTTTATTTTGAAGAATTGGCAAAGTAATTTCTTTTGATATTCCCATAGTCTCATAAAATCTTACTACAAAATCTTGGTAATCACCACTATTTAAATTGACTTTCAAATTCATAAGACTAGGAATATTCCTATGTCTAGGAAAACGATTATACTGACTTAATAAAACATTATTTAACTCTAAAATAACCTTATCATCAAGTAATCCCACTTTCCCAGTCAGCATATTTTTAAAATCTTCATTTCTAACTAACTTTTCTATAAAAGCATTTAACTCTTCTAAAGTCATATTAACCTCTTCATTCTCTAATCACCTTAAGTATAGCAAAAATAATTAGTCTTAACCACTAATTATTCTCTTGTTTTTTCTCTTCAATTAAATCATCTATATCTTTAAAAGCATTTTCAATTGCCTCACAATGATATCTTTCATACATATTATAAATAAAATCAGTTAAACCAAGTTCATCTAAAGTATTTAAAACATCAGTAGTCGAAATATTTTTATACTCAGAATACTTCTCTAGTAAATAGATAAAAAATTCTGTTTCTTTATTCATAATTAGTCCTCAAATATACTGAATTAAGAGGGCTACCCGTAACCTCTTCAGCTTCCCACATATCAAATATTGCTAAAGTAGCAAAATAATTCATTGCTAAATCCTTATTTTCTAACATTTTATAAGTTTCCGAATTAATAAACTTTCTAAAAGCTGTCATAGCCGAGATATTATACTTTTCTTTTATTAACTTAACTATCTCTCTATCATACAAAAATAATTCTTCGCTATCTAATTTATTCATAGATTATTTTCTCTCTGAAATCTAAATTGTATCAATTACTAATTATCAAGATGATTAATTATTCTCATTTTCTTCCATTCTTACACTTACTAATTTCGATACACCTTCTTCTTGCATCGTAATCCCATACAAAGTATCCGCATATTCCATTGTTCTTTTCTTATGAGTAATAATAATAAATTGCGATTTATCTTTTCTCGTCTCTAAATACTTACCAAAAACATCAACATTAGCTTCATCTAAAGCCGCTTCTACTTCATCTAAAATAACAAATGGTACCGTCTTAACATTAAGAATTGCAAATAATAAGGATATAGCCGTCAAAGTCCTTTCCCCACCGGAGAATAGAGTTATCGAACTTAATTTCTTTCCTGGCGGTTGAGCAATTATTTCTACTCCCGTTTCTAATAGATTATCTTTATCTGTAAGTTCTAAATGACCTTCACCACCTCTAAACAAGATTCTAAAGACTTTTTGAAATTCCGTATTAACCTTTTCAAAAGTTTCTTTAAATCTTTCCTTCATAATCTCATCTAAAGAAAGAATAGCGGTCTTTAATTCCTCAATCGATTTTACTAAGTCATCTTGTTGAGTCGTTAAGAAAGTATATCTTTCATTTATTCTTTCAAACTCAGAAATACTTCCCAAGTTAACCTCTCCTAGATCTTTAATTAAACTCTTTAACTTACTTACCTGTAGTCTAGTAGTCTCAATATCAATATTTGTATCCACTTCACTTAAAGCCTTTTCATAAGTCATTGTATATTCTTCATTTAAAGTAAGTAAATAATTATCTAACTTGACATCATACTTACCTAAAGTAACTTCATTACTATTAAATTCAGTACTATACTTATTTAAGTCTTTATTCTTATTCTTAATATTTAACTCTGCTTCCGCTAAATCCTCTCTTGAAGTCTCTAACTTTTCTTTATACTCTTTAATCGTTCTTAAAAGAGTATCTTTCTTCCCATTTAATTCATAATAATACTTTAAAATATCTTCTAATTCTTTATCAATGGTATTATTTAAAATAGCCTCATTATTCTTAATAGTATTTTCTTTGTCTTTATAATTTTGTTCTAACTCAGTTAAACTAATATTCTTCCGATTTATTGTTTCTTTTAACTCAATATACTCATTATTAAGCTTATTTTTCTTATTCTTTAACTCATCATTGTCTTTATTTAAACTATTAATCTTAGTTTCTAAAAGATGAATACTAGTCTCTAAATTAACTTTACTAGTCTCCAGTTTAGTTAATTCATAACGATCTTTTAAAATACTATTACTATTTTTCTTAGCACCACCACTAATCGAACCCCCAGCATAAGAAATATCTCCCTCTAAAGACACCACTTTATATTTATAATTAAGAAGCTTAGCAATAGTATTTAAGGCATCAATATCTTTAACAACAATCGTATTTCCTAAAAGATTTTGCATAATATTACTATAAGCTTCATCAAACTTAACTAAGTTAATAGCAATATCAATAAAACCAGCACTATTCTTTAAAGTCTCTAAGACACTAGAATCTAAATACTTAGGTTTAATAATATTAAGCGGTAAAAAAGTAGCTCGCCCTAACCTCTGTTCTTTTAAATAATTAATAGCTTGTTTAACCGAAGTCTCACTATCCACTACTAAATAGTTAAGACTAGCTCCTAGAGTTGTTTCAATCGCATTCATATAAAGATCATCAAAAGTAAGTAACTTCCCAACCGTATTATAAATTCCCTTTAAACGAGGATTATTTAGAATAGATTTAACTGGTAAAGGAATATTAACTTCATTTAAGATATTATTATTTAGAATATCTATTTTATTATTAAGCTCTAACAAGTCTTTATTTTTCTTATTAAGTTCATTACTATTAGTAACATAATCTTTTCTTAAGATTAATTCCTCATTATCTAAAGAATCAATACTAGCTCTTAAATCATCTTTTTTCGTATTTAAGCTTTTAATTTCTTCTTCTAAAGAATTAATATTTTTCTCTAAACTTAATACCTCTTCTTTTAAATTTAAAACATTATTTAAAGTTATATCATTATTACTATTTATTTTTTTTCGCTCTAAGATTAAAGTCTTCTTCGCATTAGTATCAGCTATTAAACGTTCTAAATCAACTAAATTTTGATTTAATTTATTTAAAGCTCCTTCTACTTCTAAATTACTTAATTTAGTTATTTCCAGACTAGCCGTATCTTTACTAACCTTAGCATTTAACTCTTCAATTAGACTCTTTAACTCTTCATTACGGGTTTTAAGTTTATTATATTCTAAATTTATCTTTTTGATATCATTTACTATTAAAGCAATCTCCAAAGTCTTTAGATTATCCTTATATTCATTAAATTTCTTAGCTTTTATCGATTGAATACGTAAAGGCTCTAAAGAAGTTTCTAACTCACTAATTAAAAGATTAATCGTATTTAAGTTATCCTTAGTCTTTTCTAATTTCCGTAACGACTCTTCTTTATGTTTCTTATACTTTAAAACTCCTGCTGCCTCTTCAATAATCACTCTTCTAGCTTCAGGCTTACTACTTACAATATCTTCCACAGTCCCTTGGGAAATAATATTATAAGCATCCCTTGAAGCCCCACTATCAATAAAAAGATCCGTAATATCTTTAAGTCTAACCTTCGTATTATTTAAGTAATACTCATTTTCTCCACTACGATACACTACTCTCTTAACTTCAATCTCATTAAATTCACTCTTTAAGTAATGATTCGAATTATCAATCGTTAAGGCTACGCTAGCTCTAGACATAGGACTTCTGCTCTTCGAGCCATTAAAAATAACATCACTCATCGAGCCACTACCACGTAAACTCTTGACAGATTGTTCCCCTAAAACCCATTTAACCGCATCTAAGATGTTACTTTTCCCCGAACCATTCGGTCCTACAATACAAGTAATTCCATCCTTGATATCTAATTCTATTTTATCCGCAAATGACTTAAACCCCACTGCTTTAATACTTTTTAAATACATAATACTCCCCACTACTTGTTATTAGCTTTTTTACTCAAGGCATCCTTAGCGGCCATTTGCTCAGCTTCCTTTTTACTTTTACCAATTCCTTTGCCATAAACAATATTATCAATTTTAACTTCTATCTCATAAGTCTTATCATGAGCTGGCCCCGTTTCTTTAACTAAAACATAATCTAAGGTATGTTTATTCATTTGAGTTGCCTCTTGTAAAGCACTTTTATAATCAGTTAAATAGATCTCATGTTTCTTAATATGCGGAATAACGGTAGTATAAATATAATTTTTAGCCACCTCAAAACCACATTCTAAATAAATACACCCCAAAATAGCCTCAAAAATATCCGCAACAATAGTATCATTTATATCATGTAATTGTCCCTTGCCCACTCTAATATAAGGAATATACCCAATTTCTTTAGCATAACTTGCTAAAGCACTTTCACAAACAAAACTAGCGCGTATTTTCGACATAGCCCCTTCTTTTAAAGAAGTATTACTATATAAATATTCACTAACAATTAATTGTAAAACACTATCTCCTAAATATTCTAAACGTTCATAAGAAGTAACATTATGTTCATTAGCATAACTAGTATGCGTAAGACTTGTTAAAAGTAATTCTTTATCTTTTATATCAATATTATATTTTTCTAAAAAGTTCATTTTTATCACCTAACTCATTATAACAAATAAACTAAATAATACCAAGACTTTCCATTAATTTTTATATTTTCTCTTGCATTATTTAAATCCTTAGTATACCCTATATCTATAGTAAATAATAAGTCTTTAGAATCTTTTCATTATTTATATAGGACTTATTTTTCCCTAATGATAATAATTATAAAAGCACATAATCATTTACTAAATTTTAAAATTATAGTAAAATGAGTTTGGTGATGATATGAAATACTTAATTTTAAAACTAATTGCAATCTATCAAGCCTTACCAATAAATACTCATCTTCAGTGTCGCTTTTATCCCACTTGTTCTAACTATATGAAAGAAGCCATCACTAAATATGGATTACTTATTGGTTTAAAACTAGGTATGAAAAGATTACTTAAATGTCATCCATATGGAAAATTTGGCTATGACCCCGTTCCCATATTAAATAATGATAATAACTAATAAGAATTATTATATATAAAGGAGAAGAAATGAAAAATCATAAAAATTTATTAAAAATATTTTGCTTACTATTAGGACTTTTTAGTCTTTCTGGTTGCTTTAAAAGAGATGATATGGAAGATATTAGTATCGTTGTTAGTACTTATCCCCTTGAATATATCGTAAAAAGCTTATATGGAACTTATTCTAATATCACAAGCATTTACCCAAGTGGAATTGATATTAATAACTATGAACTAACAGATAAACAGATTAGTGATTATGCTAAGAGTACCCTTTTTGTTTATAATGGTCTTAGTGATGAGAAAAATATAGCTAGAAGCTTTTTAAATCAAAATAAAAACATGAAAATTATCGATGTTAGTTACGGCTTAAATATTGAATATGGTAAAACTCCAGAAGAATTATGGCTAAGTCCCAATAACTATTTAATGTTAGCGACCACTGCTAAAAATAATTTAAGTGATTTTATTAATAGTAAGTACATCAAACAAGCTCTGGCAACTAATTATGCTAAACTCCAAGAAGATTTATCTTTGATGGATGCCAATTTAAGAAGTATCGGGGCTGCTAGTAAAAAGCCTGTTATCACGACTACTAATACTTTAAAGTATTTAGAAAATTATGGTTTTACTGTTATCTCTTTAGAAGATGGTAAAAACCTTACGACCGAATTAAAAAATAATTTTAAGAATGGTACTTACAGCAAGCTTTTCATTAAGAATGGTGAGACTAGTGAGACAATAACTGATTTAGTTGATAATTATAAAGCTTCTACTATTAAAGTTAATATGATGAATACTCTAAGTAGTGAAGAACGCACTAATAACGATGATTACTTATCAATTATGAATGAATACTTAAGAAATTTAAGAGAAGCTACTTCTAACGAATAATTCTGTCTAATATTTAGACAGTTTTTTCTTTTCTAAGCCTTTCCATATCCCTAAAATTATTAAAAATTAACGAAAAAAGCCAATTTCTTATTGACTTCAGTTTCTAATTTTAGTAAACTGATATTGTTGGTATGGAGTAGTACTCAAGAGGTTGAAGAGGCGCCCCTGCTAAGGGTGTAGACCGGGTAACTGGTGCGAGAGTTCAAATCTCTCCTGCTCCGCCATTAAAAAGATATTTACGTTAGATTAATTTCTAACGTTTTTTTGTGCTAAAAAAAGTCACCTAATCTTAATGTGACCACCAATAGTATTTTCATATTCATTTAAAAAATCTTTTAAAAGATAATTATCCTTCCTATAAGAATTAACTTTCAAAATAACATCATCAATATTATAATCCCGGACTATTTTAAAGACTCTACTCTTTAATTTATTCATATTATACTCATTGATTTCTTCTTCTAGATTAATATAAAGCGTATTATTATTATAAAATATATTCATATTATCACCATCTTTAATATAGCAAAATTCCTAAAATAATTATATAAATTCGACAAAACCTCTTAAAATCTCTTTTATTCTAAGCATTTTATAGTATAATGAACCTAAGGTGATGAAAATGAAAGTATTTTTAGCAGTTTTAATCAATAAGTTTATAACATTTGGCTGCAAATTATTCGGTAGAAATGGTTCCCAACTACCAGGAAGTTATGTCTTAAAATTCTTTGGCGATGATATTATCAGTGAAGTTAATTTTCCCAAGACTGTCATAGCAGTAACTGGTTCTTCAGGAAAAGGAACAACCTGCAGTCTAATTAAACATATCTTAATCGATGCCGGCTAGTCCGTAGCCCTAAATGAATCGGGTTCAAATGGTATTATTGGGGCTACTACTCTTATATTTAATAATACTAAATTAAATGGTAATTTTAAAAAGGATGTTTTACTCCTAGAATGTGATGAGCGTCATTTGAAGCTTATCTTCCATAAGAAAAAGCCTACTCACTTAGTAATCACTAATTTAACTAGAGATCAACCCGCTAGAAATGGTACTCCTGAAATTGTCTTTAATGATATAAAGAAAGCTATTGATGATTCTGTTCATCTAATTATTAATGCTGATGATCCCCTTGTAAGTCGTTTAAAGCTTACTCATCAAGGAAAAATAACTACTTATGGTCTTGATAAAACCAAATATAGTTATAAGAAACCAACTTTAAATAACGTCGATTTTGCTTATTGTCCTAAGTGTCATCAAAAGCTAGAATATTCCTATTACCATTATGGTCATTTAGGAGATTATAAATGTCCAAGATGTGACTTTTATCGTGGTACCCCTGATTTCTTAGCTACCAATATTAATCTAGAAAAGCAAACAATTATGCTTAATAATGAAAAAATTAATCTTAATAAGAACGCTTTATATACAGCTTATGCTACCACAGCGGCCTTCGCCTTAGCTAAGACTCTTAATATCCGTGATGATAAAATACTTTATGCCTTAAATACCGATATCTTAGTATCTAAACGCGGAAAAACTCTTTATATCGATAACCGTCCGATTATGATGTTAGAAACCAAAAATGAAAACAATTTAAGCTACTATCAAAGTTGTGAATATATTAAAGAACAAAAAGGACTTAAGACCGTAATCTTAGGTTTTGAAAATGTTTCCCGTCGTTATAAAGAAAATGATTTATCTTGGTTATATGATGTTGATTTTGAGTTATTAAATGATTCTAATATCGATAAAATCTTTTGTATAGGTCGTTTCCGTTATGACGTTAAGACGCGTTTAGAATATGCGGGTATTCCTGATGACAAATTGGTCTTAGTAGACGATTTAAATAATCTTTTAAATCTAGTAAAAGAAAAGTCAACTGGTAATATTTATACTATGGTTTGCTTTGATATGACTGCTATTATTAAGAATATGATTGAAGGAGAAGAAAATGATTAAAATACTACATCTTTACTATGATATTATGAATATGTACGGAGAATCAGCTAATATTAGAGCCTTAAAAAAAGCCCTTGACTTTGAGGGGGTTACTTATAAGATAGATTGTAAATCTTTATATGATGAGATTAATATTATGAGTTATGATTTTATTTATATTGGTACTGGTCTTGATGAATCTTATCCCCTCGTCTTAGAAGACTTAAAAAGATATAAAGATGATTTAAATAAATATATTGATGCTAAGAAGTTTATCTTAGTAACAGGTAATGCTCTAGATTTATTTAGTGATTTAAAGATATTAAATTTTAAAAGTGTTAAAGAAGATTTTCGTATTATTGGAGAACAAGTATATACTACTCCTTTGATTAAAAACTACGTAATAGGATTTCAAAATCGTGATACCGTAATTAAAAGTACTAGTGAAGTCTCTTTATTCAAAGTAACAACTGGGACTGGGTATGCTCCTAATAACAGCAATGAAGGCATTAGAAAAAATAACTTCTATGGTACCTATCTTCTAGGACCTCTTCTTATTCGTAATCCTTATCTGTTAGAATATTTCATCAAAGAACTATTAAAATCTAAAAATTTAAAATATAAAAAAATGCCTCATGACACCGCTTATCTAGCCTATGAAGCCTATTTAAAAAACTTTGTTAACAAAGACTAAAGGTTAAATTCCTCTAGTCTTTTTTAAACTCTTTAGTCTAAGTTCTCTTCCATTAGGTTCCTTAGGACCTAGAAAGTCATCAAAAGTCTCACTATCAAGATAATAATCATCAAAATAATCATTAACAGTATCCGAAGAACTAGTTTGAGCCTTAAACTGAGCTAAAGACTTTAACCTTTCAATAATATAATAGTAGCTACTACTTAAGACATCATCCGGCCAATTAGCAATCTGAGCCATATCTACTCTTCTGGTTAAATTTCTATTTGCCAGTGGTAACTCACTTCGATATCTATAGATAACCTTAATCATTTCATCCCTATCATTTTCCGTCATAATCCTCACCTACACCTTTAAGATAACATAAAACTCCTGACTTAGCAATTAGAAAAGACTACCAAGTAAGTTAAAAAAGCCATCTAAACCCCCATCCATAAACTTATCAAGACTACTACCAATTTTACTACCAAACCTAGAGACCTTAGAAGAATAATCCACATAATCATCAGTTAAATAATCTTTTAAATCTACACTTTTTCCTTCCTTGACATCATTTTCAAACTCTTCTAATTTTTCCTCCGTAATAGTAGCTTTTCTTCCCATTTTAACATCATAATAACCCGATTCCAACGCAATATATAAAGCCATAAAGATAAGAAAAAAGACTAATAATAATTTTAAGAAAGGATTAGATTTCTTCATATTACTCTCCTATATACTCATAAAGTATCCTAGCTAGAACATCAATCGTATTAGATACTTCTAATATAGAATTATATTGTCCACCAACCTCAATTAGAATACAATTACTATCAAAATCCTGATTATAAATACCATTTACCCCCGGGCCTTTTTTCTTATAAATACCTCTAGAGATACTTGGATACTTAAGTTTTATCATCTCATTAAGACTACTAGCTACCTTAAGATTAGCTTCATAATTATCATGTTCTAATCCTACTAAAAACATAACTCTAGCATAACTTTTTCCTTCTATAGTAGTTGTAGTAGTATCCTTTTTCGAAGAATCTCTATGTAAATCAATAAAATACTTAAGAGAAGGATTATTCTTTTTAGCCTCTTCTAGATAGATTCTACTAGCTTGATAAGAATATCTATAAACCCATTTATTCTTATTTAAGATATCCTTAATCTTTTGATTCTCTACTATTGTTTTAATTCCTAAGTCTTCTAATTTCTCTTTTAAATAGTAAGATGCTATCTTAACATCTGGTTTAATATTATAGACATTAAAATAACTACTTAGATATTCCTCCGTATCATGAGAATTATAAATATAAACAAGAGGTTCATCACTAGATATAGTCTCTTTATTCTCTCTATCTTTATCTAAAGAATTAATATTACTAACTAGATTAAGTCCTAAAGAAGAACTAATATAACTACGATCAACTTGTCTATTAAATCCTACTTTCAAAAGATAATTTAGATAATCTTCTTCGGAAATACTATTTCTAACTTTATTATAAAAGAATAAATAACTTAAGAAAAATCCTCCTAAAAGAAAGATAATATATACTATCTTCTTAACTATTCTTAAAGATTTTTTAGTCTTAAACCTTTTCTTCATAATCATCACTATTTAATTATAATGTATTCTTTCTACATATAATGTCAAAAAAACGTCTTAAAAACTTCTTTTCCCCATTAAGGACAATAAAATCACTAAAGACTCTTGAAAAACCAGGAAATATTTGATAAAATCATATAGACATTTAAGGAAGGAGCAAGAGTATGGCTAACATTAAAAGTTCAAAAAAAGCAATCAAACAAATTGCTAAAACAACTGCTAATAACCATGAATTAAAAGCAAGAGTTAAGAACACTATCAAAGCTTGTGAAAAAGCAATCGCAGCTAAGAACAAAGAAGAAGCGACTTCTTTAGTTAAAGAAGTACAAACTGTAATTGATAAAGCTGCTAGCAAGGGTCTTGTTAAAAAGAACACGGCTGCTAGACAAAAATCAAGATTAAATAATAAAGTTAAAGAAATGAACTAGTAAGGGTTCATTTTTTTTGATATAATTTACTAGGTGATTTTGATGAAAAAAATGCTTATACCAATTATTCTTGGAGCTTTACTAGCTTTAGAAATTAAATATATTGATCCAATTAGTAATTACGTGGTAAATATTCTTGACCGTAAAAAAGAAGTAATGGTCTTAGATAGTAATAAATATCATAAAGATGTTTCCTATCTTTTTGTTAAAGAGACTACTGATTTTACCCCTTATAGTTATCAAGACTTATTAAATATTATTTATAGTATTATTAACAATGGGTGGAATTCTTTTACTTTCTATTGTCCCAGAGAATATGAAGAATGTATTAGTGATATTAAAAGTATTTCCGTTAATGATACTTTATTAACCCAAATAAATAATTATGCTAACCCTTTTAATTCCTTTTCGACTTTACAAACTCTTTATGATGAAAATGGCGAAATTACTATAAAACTAACTAAAACTTATACCGATGAAGATATTACAACCATTAATAATAAATTAGATACTATCTTAAATAGTATCATTAAAGATAATATGTCTATTAAAGACAAGTTATTAGCAGTCCATGATTATATTATTAATAATACTAAATATGATACTGAGAAGAATAATAACGGCACAAGTAAATATCGTAGTAATACGGCTTATGGGGCTTTAATAGATGGTTATGCTACTTGTAATGGGTATGCTGATGCTTATGCCTTAGTTCTTGATCGTTTAGGCATTAAGAATTATAAAGTCTCTAGTAATACCCATATTTGGAATGCTGTTTATTATGATAATGAATGGTTACATATCGATTTAACTTGGGATGATCCTGTTAGTACTGATGGAAATGATTATTTATATCATAAATACTTTTTAGTTAATACGGAACAAATGAAAAAAGAAGATGGGACCTTACAAGATCACACCTTCGATGCTAAAGTTTTTCAAGAATTTTTAGAAAGATAGAATAGCTATCTTTTTTTATAAGTTAAAGTATTCTTACTTTCTAAATCTATATATTCATTGATTAGCGTTTCTAAATTAATTTTATATTCAAGTTCTAAATCACAATTACTCATAGAAAAGATTGGATGAAGAAACCCATTAGAGTTACAAATTGCTTCCTTCTTTGTCTTTAGATAATTAATTTTACTTAAGAATTCTAAAATAGATAAGTGTTCTAAGACTAAGCTATTTAACTCATAATCAATTTTATACTCTTCCGATAATTGTCTAATTATATTATTATTTTTACCTCGAGGCCAATTAATACCAAGAAGACTTAACTTAAGACCATTCTTACTTAAAGGAGAAGTATTTATCCTTTGATTTAAAAGCCACTTTCCTAACTTAATAGAGCCATCAAAAGCGTAAGTATAACCATCATTAGTACAAAACTTAGCAGGAATAGAAATATGCCCATAATGAGCCTTATATACTTCTAAATAATGATACATTTCCTCAAAAGAAGCATTAATCTGCCAAACCATTCCAATCTCATTTAAAAGTCTTATTTGTTCCCTAGTAATAGTATCACCATTCTTATTAATAACCTGTCCTCGATAACGTTTACGTTGAACATTAATCCAATTACCTAGTTTTATCTCTTGCTTATTATCTAAAGTATATTTATAAGTAGCAGGAACCCTTAAATTACCATGAATATCATAATACTTCTTAGCTTCTTCATACATTTTTCCCCAAGAATAATCAAAATAATTTACTTTAGTTATATCTATTTTCTTTAAAGCCTCAATCTGTTCATCATTAAGCTTATCTTTAGAATATAAATACTTATTCTTATTATCCATTAACCAATCATATAAAGAAAACATCGTCCCATCACTTAAAGAAACTCTATAATTACTAGGAATAATTAAATTTCCATAGGATATATAATATTCATAAGCTTTCTCATACTTTAAGAACCATAACTTCATATTAGTTGATTGCCAATCTATATGAATCGCCTCTAATAAAGCAATTCGAGCTGGGGATAAATACCAATCATTATACTTACACTTAGATAAACCAAGAGTATTTTGATAATTACGTCTCTGATTAATAATCCATCTTCCTAAATGATAAGTCTTGCCAGCCACTATAACATTATAATCCTCGGTAAGATTAACATTTCCATTATTAATATAATATTCATAAGCTAAATTATACATAAATAGCCATCTTTTCTCCCGAACAGACCAAGTAAAAGCAAGTTTATTCAAAAGATTAATTTTATCTATACTTAACTTTCCTTTTTGATATTTTCCTCTCTGGGAATTAACCCATTGTCCTAGATTATATTTCACCCCATCTTTAGTAGTCCAATAACTAATGGGAACATCACTATTCCCATAAGTATCCTTATAATCTTTAAGACATTCATAATACAAAAACCAATTATCCATAATATCACTTTCTAATTAAACATAAAGAATCTTTATACTTAATAATTAAATCTTCTAAAGAAACATCAAAATTTAAGAACATATCTTTACTAGACATTGCAAATACCTCATTTAAAGTATTATCTGGATTAAGAAGATTTCTTCCGGTCTCAAAACAAAACTTTATCTTAGCATAAAGTTCTAAGACCGACATATTCTTAATAACATTAGGATTCTTACACTTATTAAGACGATAATAATTCATAAGAAAAACTTTTTCCGTCGTATTATTTCTTAAATTCCATATCATCCCGATCCTATCTAAAAGAATTACCTGTTCCGAAGTTAAATTACCCTCACTTAATTTCTTTCTTTGTTCTAGAATCCAAGCTTTCAAAGAAAAACTCTTATCTAAAGTATAAGTAGTCATATACTCACTAGGAACATTAATATTCCCCTTCTCTTGATAATACTTTAAAAG
>CAKOOW010000009.1 GCA_934098445.1 uncultured Bacilli bacterium | reverse complement strand
ATAATCCAAAATCTTAGTAGTGGATTAGTAACATTATGTATTGGTATCTTTCTCTATTCAATGGGTGGATATATAAAAAAATATAATCCTTTTTCTACAATAAAAACATGGGTAATTATCGCCACTATCATTATTACTAATTTGATTGTTATTAGTAATTTCTATATTGATACCGCTAACAATATATTAGCATACACCCAAACCCCAGAAAATATTTTTATCCAATATATTCCCGTATATGAAAATTACCAATTCATTCCCATAATTCTTGGCATAGCATCGTTTGAACTTTTTAGAAGAATTAAAATCTCAAATAATAAAATCATAAACTTTATAGGAGCTTCAACATTCATGGTGTATTTAATCCACGATAACGATTTTGTTTATAAAATTTGGAATTCAAAAGATTGGATAACATTAATAAATAATAGTTTAATTAGATTTATAGTCACTTTTGGAATATGGAGTTTAATAACATTTATAGTTGGATTAATTCTTTACTGCATTTATTTGCTTTTAGAGAAAATACTTAATACTATAAAGCCACTATTATTAAACTAAAAATACACAATTAAAACACTACAATGAATATTGTAAAATATCAGCTAAACATTGGAGCTAAGTAAAAACAAACAATTTCTACTTAGTTTTTTTTACTTAAAATCCCAAAAATAATACTAATGATTTTAAGGTTCAATAAAATCTTGTGTAAAGTAAAAATCTGCAAGATGCCTTATAACATAAGAAATTTACAGATTTTTTTACATGTTTTTTTAATATGATTTTTTTAGTTATTTTTTGAACATTTTTAATATTATTAAAATTTTGATAATCGAGTAAAAAATTTATTTATTATTTTTAATGTTGGAGATATTTTTATTTCTTGTTGAATCACAACTATCTAAATAAACACTTCTTATAGGCTTTAATTTATCATGTACTGAACTTGTAAATTTATTACAGACAGAACACCTTACTTTCTTTTTCCTATTCTCAATAGTAATCTCTATTAATCCATTATTATTCTAACCTCCTTACTATTTAATCCTATTAGCAAATAATAATCTTTCATCTATACTCACCTTCCTATTATTATTTACTATATATTGCCACATAAAAAGAGATGAAATTTTGTCATCTCTCTTCAACACTAGATTTTATTGCTTTTCTGCTTAATTTCACACTACATTTTATTGTTTTTTGAAATAAAGCATCAATTTTTAGTTACTTTTACTTCACACTAGATTTTATTGAATCTTTATTTTAAAGAAAGAAGCCTCATCACAAGACTTCTATACAAGTTCAGCATACACTGAATCACTATTATCATTATAGATTAGATGGATTTTTAAGTTTAGCATAGAACTACCATCTCTAATGTCCGTAACCTCACCATTAATACTTCCAACATAGCCTTTATCAACTAAACTACATAAGAATCACTATTCTTTATTTCTTCTTTAATCGTATCCCCATACTTAGTAGCTTGCTTTAAATAAAGTTCTAAAGTCTCACTATATAGTTCATCTTTATCACTTTCAAAAGCATGACTAATCTTTGGAACTGTAAATAAAGTCGCTAAACCTAACCCCACTATAATAATTAATATATCTATGAATGTATATCCATTCTTCTTTCGCATACTATCACTATCCAATAGTAACAACAGTATAACATAATTATCTTAATCTATCAATTCACTTACTAACTTTAAAGCTTCTGAAATAGTTTTATCCATATCATAATATTTATAGTTTCCTAATCGACCGCCGAATATAACATTCTTAGCATTCTTTTCAGCATACTTTTTATATTTTTCAAATAAAGCATTATTTTTTTCATCGTTTACCGGATAATAAGCTTCCATGCCTTTAGTCCAATTTATAGGATATTCCTTAGTTATAACAGTACCAGGACATTTATTAAATTCAAAATGTTTATGTTCAATGATTCTTGTATATGGTGTTTTATCATCTGTATAGTTTACAACTGCGTTTCCTTGATAATTATCGCAATCGTCTAAAACGGTTGTTTCAAATTTTAACGACCTATACTCAAGATTGCCAAACTGATATTCAAAAAATTCATCAATCATTCCTGTATAAATTACAGTATCAGCCATATCACAAAATTCACTCTTATTATCTAAAAAATCGCAATTAAGTTTGACTTCAATACCATTAAGCATTTTTTCAATTATTTGATTATAACCTCCTATTGGTATTCCTTGATATCTATCATTAAAATAATTATTATCAAAAGTAAATCTAACAGGCAATCTTTTTATAATAAATGCTGGTAACTCCCTACATGCTTTCCCCCATTGTTTTTGAGTATAACCTTTAATTAATTTATCATAAATAGTTTTGCCAACTAAACTTATAGCTTGTTCCTCTAAATTTTGTGGTTCTACTATTCCTGATTCCTTTTTTTCTGACTCAATTTTAGCCATTGCATCTTTAGGAGTAATAACATTACTCCAAAGCTTTGTAAAAGTATTCATATTAAAAGGCAAATTATAAAGTTCTCCATTATAGTTTGCTATTGGGGAATTTATATAATTATTAAATTCAGCCAATTCATTAACATAGTTCCAAATTTTTAAATCTGATGTATGAAATATATGAGCTCCATATTCGTGAACATTTATACCTTTTATATTTCTACAATAAATATTTCCACCAATGTGTGATCTCTTTTCAAGAACTAATACCTTTTTTCCAACTTTGGATAGCTCATAAGCACAAGTAGCGCCATAAAGGCCAGAGCCGACAATCAAATAGTCATATTTTTTACTCATAAATTTCTCCTTACCATTTAATATCAATACCTATATTATTTATCATAAAAGTATAAACTTTCAAAAATAATTTAAACATATGCAAGTCATAAAATTTTTTCACAATGTACAGCTTTTTATTAGAGCCATTATTTTCCTTTATATACTTTTTACTAATATATTTATTATTACGCCAATTAGGAAAATTTTCATCTAAAAATGCTGTATTTTCCTTTAATGCTTCATTAAAATCTAAATTTTTATCAGCAGATAATCTATACATAAAAGATATACCTAAATGTAAAAAAGCATTAGCATCAACATAGTCAAGCATTTCAGGCTTTTCTTCACTATAAATACCCCTAATTTCCTTCATCGCAGCATACGTAGAAGGTATTAATTCTTTTTTTACTGTATTTATAATAGAATCTTTTCTTACCATATAGAAGACCAAACTATCTGGTATAAAAGTAACTTTATTAGCATTTAAATATATTAATTGCAAAAACATCATATCATCTAATACCCTTGGAATATTTTTCAACTCTTTCATATTTTTCAATAACTCAGCTTTATATATCTTGTTCCAAGGAGCACCGTTTAATTCTAAAAGAAGTCCAGGATTTTCTTTAATAATAAAACTTTCATGTTTTGGCTTTGTCATTTCTCTTGAGTATAATTTGCCAGTCTCTAAATCAATACGGTCAAATCCGCAAACAGAAATATCGGCTTTATTCTTCTTAGCAGCATTATAAAGTTTCTCTGCAAAATCTAATGCCACATAATCGTCGCTGTCAACAAAGCCTATATATTCACCTTGAGCTTTCTTAATGCCATCCTTACGACCACGCCAAACCCCTTCGTTTTTCTTGTCAATAATTACTATTTTATCGCCATATTTTTTCTGGTAATCCTTTAAAATATTTAAACAGTTATCAGGAGAACCATCATTAATAGATATAATCTCTATATCTTTTAAAGTTTGGTTAACAAGTGAATCCAAACATCTAGGCAAATAAGCCTCTACCTTGTAGCAAGGTACTATAATACTTAATTTAATATTTTTCATAATAACATCCTTATCTCTTTCCTAAAGCCAATAAAACGACTCCGACTATAATTAGTAGAGCACCAATTATTCCCGTGGCGTTTATTTTTTCTTTAAAAGCCAAAATTCCAATCAACAAAATAATTAATTGCGAAATTCCAGTCGTAATTGGAACGATATATGACAAATCAAAAGTCACAAGTAAACGTTGCCATAATAAAAAGCTAACTATATAAAATATAAATCCTAATAAAGTTATATAACCCATTTTAAAACTAAAACTTCCATTTAAACCAATCTGAAAAGAATTGCCGCCCAGTTTCATAAAATATATACCAAGAGTAGTACATAGAATATAAATGCCAGTTAAAGCATACTTAATCATGTTTGCCCTCCTTATCACCAACATTTTGTTTTAACATTGATACTTCTTGAATCAGCAAAACAATTTTTTTGTTTTGTTCTGCCAAATATATAGTTAAAAGTAGAGTATCTAATAAAAGTAAAGTCAATATAATGCCAATAACAAAGTTAGAAGTTGTTTCAAATCCTATCAATTTAGTAAAAAAGCTAATAAAATTTGGAAATAATGCAACTAAAAATATTAACACAGCTGAAAATAGCCAAAATAGTGAATTATTTATTTGAATCTTCTTTTTAGAAATCAACCTTAAAACTATACAGAAAAACGATATAGAGAATATAATTAATAAAATTCGTAAATTATTTGCCATTTGTTTTCTTTCCCTTCATCAATAATATTGATAGCACAACATTAATCATGTAATAAGCGGTTTTCCAAGACTTTATAGATGAAACTCCACCGATTCTTTCATTCATACTTACCCCAACTTCGCTAACATTTAAACCATTACATAAAATGTTAACAGTAGAAATAGGCTCTGGATATTCTCTAGGATAATCATTGCTGAATATTTCTAAAACAGTCCTATTAATTGCTCTAAAACCACTAGTGGTATCAAATATTTTAACCCCAGTCTTTAACTTAATAACTGAAGAAATAACATTTATTCCAACTCTTCTTGCAAAAGAAGATTTAAAATCACTGGTACTGTCATCAATAAATCTCGAGCCAATTACCATGTCAGCTTTGTTTAATAGTATTGGCTTAATTATATCTTTCACATAACTAATATCATGCTGACCATCACCATCAAATTGAATTGCTATATCATAGCCCTTTTCCAAGGCATATTTATAACCAGTTTGAACAGCTCCACCTATTCCCAAATTATGAATTAGTTTTATATGAGGAATATTATTTTTACATAATATTTCCTCTGTACTATCTCTAGAACCATCATTTATAACAATAACATCATAATTTGTCTTATTTGTTTTATTATATTTAATTATTCCTTCATAAACTTTTTTTATATTTTCTTCTTCGTTATAAGCTGGAATCACAATTAAAATTTTTTCTTTTTTCATAAAACCTCACATCCAAAATCTTAGAATAATCATAGAAATCATAACCAACGAATAAAATACAAATACGTATCCGTAATTATCACTTATAATTTTCTTTAGTTTTTCTAAAAAATCCCATTTAAAATTATTTGCAAAAACAATTATCAAAGGTATAATAGCAGGAATAAAATACCTTCCTTGTACACCAGTTATAGAGGTAGCACCAACGCCATATCCTTCCATTATTGAAGTCCAATTAACATACATTGCTAAAAATGAAAGACTTATCATGCCAAAGCTCATTAAAATAATTAAAATTTTATATTTTGAAGTAATAGTAGATGATTTTTCTTTTACTTTTTCATTGCAGTCAGTAAGCAATATAATAATTGCAATAATGAAATATATTAGATATAGAATAGTTGGCATATAAGTATCCAGTAAGCCAAAAACTCCAATAGTTGTTGTTATATAGAAAAATCTATTATTTAATAAGGTACTAAAATACGTTTTAACATAATTAGTAGGATTTTTTAAAACATATTTAACTTGCTCTCCCGGCAAACTAGAGCCAACAATTCCTTTTAAAGTCAAAATATTATAATTAGTCAATATGAAAGCGAACATTACAAACAATACAACCATTATAGATTTTTTTAAAATATTTTTATTACTAGTAACTTTTTTGAAAGGTATTAATAAAAGCAATAACAAATTAAATATATAAATATACTTTAAATTAATATACACAAAAGCTATACATCCAATCATAATTAAATGCTTAGTTTCAAGTTTTGATTCTGAATAACGCAAATTTAAAACCAAGCCAACTAATAAAAATGTAGCGGCTATTAATAGTGAATCATATGTTACACAAGATATTAAAAACATAGTCATAGGTAACAAAGACATTAATAGCAGAGATTTCTTGAATTTTGGACTCATCTTAATAGCCAAGTATATTACAATTGAATATATAAGCAAACTCATTAGCCTCGCACCATATAACATACCAGTTATTGTTGAATTTATTCCTAGAACTTTGGAAAATAAATTAGAAATAATAATTCCACATGCCGGTACAATATACATAACAGGATTTACTTTTGCCGTTGAATATTCATAAAATTTCTTTTCGTCAGAAATTTTTAATGTCTGCATATCCATAAGGAACCGATGATAATTATATTTTTTATTGTAATCCATTCCAAAAGATTTATAAGCATCAATCGTATCAGCTAAACTAATTGACATCTCATTTCCAGCTGAACCATCACGTACTTCCGGATAAAAAATGCCATTAGAAACCAAATAAGCTTTTTTAAAATGAGAATCTTCATCCGGAGAATTAAATGGTGGAATTAAAAAGACAAGCAGCAACCCAAATATAAACATTATTGCTAAATATAAATTTTCTTCTCTTACTTTACTAAACATAATGCCCTCTACAAATATAAATTTAAAATATCTTTCTCTATATTTTTCCAATATCTTTCTTTAACTGTTTTAATACCATTAGTTACCAATTCTTTTTGCAATTCTTTATCGGTTGATAAAAGTTCTAGCTTTTGTAAAGCATCTGAAATATTGCCTTGTTCGTAAAATAAACAATTATACTTGTCTTTAAGATATTCAACATTACCATCATTTGGTACTACTAGACATAAACCACCAGTTGCCATCATTTCTAATGGAGGATAAGAAAAACTTTCAAGTATACTAGATTTAATTAATATATCTGCACTAGCATAAATTTTACCAACTTCATCATATGGTACTCGATGATAAAATTCATCAACATAATACAATTCCTTAGGTTTACCCTGATATGACAAGAAATGTATTTCATATTTTTCTTTATCAAGCTTTTCTACTATTTTAAAACTTTCATCAACATTTTTATAATAATCATCACTATTACCCTCAACTAAAATTTTGATTTTACCAGAAAATTTTCTTTTCTTAAATTCAAATTGCCAGTCATTAATGCCATTTGGAGCATATTTGCATTCTTTATGGAAGTCATTTTTTAACCAATTTTCACACCATTTAGAAATAGTCAAATATTCTATATCAGGTAAAGAATTATACGTTGAATTAGCAGCTTTACGCATTCCTTGACCTATTTTACCAAAGTCAGTCTCAAAATTTTGGACTAAATATTTTTTATGTAAAACTTGAGGATAATCTTTTACCCAAAACAAAGTAGCCCATAGTGAAGCAACCAAAGTGTCAAAACGGCCAAAAAAGTCAGATTTTATCGTACTGATAACAGGAACTTCGCCATCGCGGCCGACAATATTATCATTTTTGTCTGCCATAGAAATTATAGTTACGTCATAGCCATTATTTCGCAAAATGTTACAATGTTTTATAATAACATTTACGCCTCCACTAATATTTGTTGAAGGCAAAACGAAGCCGAAATTTCTAACTAACTTAGACTCAATAAATTCTTTCAAACCAAGACCAGTATAAGTAGTTATTTTATGTTTAATTACAAATCTATAGGCATTATCTGCTATCTTCTGCATTTTTTCCATATTATTAATAGCATACTCCAACTTTTCATACCACTCATTGTCATCACACAAAATACCAGTCTCACCATCAATGATTGACGTTTTAAAAGCACCAAAATTAGAAGCCAACGTTAAGACCTTACACAAAGAAGCCTCTGTCCACTTATTTTCTGACTTAGCCGCATTAAAAATCGAATTAGTTATTGGGGCCAAATTTATATCTATTCCTCTAATAATTTCCGGTAGGTTTTGCCAGTTAGTAAATTCTGAGGTTATAACTCTATCTTTAACATTCATAAACTCATCGGGAATATCTAACAAGCCTACAATCCGCAAATAAACATTTTCATGCTCTTGCATTATTTTTAAAACAGCGTTTTTTATAAGTTCGAAATCAGGATTATGAGTAATGCTTCCGCTCAAATAGCCAAGAACAATTCTATTAGTATCTTTTTGAACTTTATTTATGGCTTTAATAGATAATTCCGCCATTTTTTCAGAAGCAACATTTCTATTTATAAATACTTCTTTACCATATTTTTCTAATTCATTAGCTAGTGCTTCTGTGGTAGTAATAACATAATCGCATTTTTTTAAAGTTGCTTCCATTCTAGTTACACCATCATCATATACAGCCTTTTCTTCCGAATTCATTGACTTTACAAATGGAATAGTATCAGTATATTTTTTATTTATAACTAAATCATCTATATCGAAGAATACTTTTTTATTATAATAGTGAGCCTTATCAATAAACTCATCTACTGTGGGAGTAATAGGACACCTAAAAAAGATAAAAGCTCTATAATATTTAAGCATATCAACAGTCAAATTTTCATAATAAACTTTATTAGTAGATAATCCGTATGCCTCCAATTGTTCAATTTGATGATCAACTCTATATCTTTCAGGATGAGGTAAAGTACAACCATTAATAATCAAAATATCTTTAAAAGAAGAAAATTTTGTCTTATGTCTCCTAAGGGATATAAAATTATTTGTCTTAGAAACAAATGACTTTAGTCCCTCCTCTTTTATTGTATCAACTGATTTATTTATCAAATATTTTATTCTCTCTTTTTTCATATTAAACCTCTACTAACTTTCCATAAATATTTTTCTTATAATCCTTTATACCTTTAAAAATATACTTATATTTCCGGCACTTATCATTTTCATACATAAATATTTTAAATAACAAGCCTTTTATTTTGACTAATTTTTTACAATATTCTGGATACATTCCAATATATTTATCACGTATATATCTATAATTTCTTGCCATATAATACTGTCGTAAATAATTATGGTTCGTACACATAAACTCTTTTCCTAAAAATTTATGATACTCAATATTTCCCAAATTATGCTTCATACTCACATTATTCATTTGAACAATTTTATAGCCATTTTTATTAAGCCTTAATCCATATTCTATATCTACGCCATCAATAAACAATTTTTCATCAAAATAGCCAAGCTTATTTAAAATATTTAAATTAACAAAATTGCCAGATGTCATAACTTCCAATGGATTGGTATATCTTTCAATCGGTTTTTCTTCTTTGATTTTAGTATCATGCCATGGAGATATAATGCCAACATTGGTAGTATCAGTTACTTTTAAAACATTTGCAAACTCATTAAATATATCTTTATTCATTTTACTATCCTGATCCATAGTGAGTAACCAGCAATATCCTTCTTTTAAAGCCATTTTAGCAGCTTCATTTAGAGGCTTAGATATTCCTTGATTTTCATTATTAAATACGTATTTTATTTTTTTATTCTTTTCAATGCTTGTTTTTTTTTCGCTGTTATCCATTATATATAGAATATCCAAATCTTCTAAATACGAATCAATATTCTTTTTATCATCTTCAGTTGGATTATACCAAACAACTACGCCTGCTAACTTCATCATAATTCTTCTGCAAATCCTTTTTCCATTTTTTTGAAAACCTTATAAGATATTATTAAGAAAACTATACAGATAACAAATAAAATAGATAAGGTTCCTAATCTAGGCACTTGATGTACATAAAAGATATCTCGATAAGCGTTTATCAAATGTGTCATAGGATTTATTCTGAAAATCCATAATATCCATCCATGAAACATATCTACAGTATAAAGTATTGGTGTAGCATAAAATAACATTTGCAAAACAAAAGAAACTATATATTCGACATCTCTTATGTAAACATTTAAAGCACTTAAAATAAATGAAACGCCTAAAGTAAATACGTACTGTATTAAAGCTAGAAACGGTAAAAACACTAAATGCCAACTAATACCTACTCCGCCAAATATTGCGAAAAGTAATATTATAATACATGATATCAAGAAATTAACTAATCCACTCGTAACAGCAGATATTGGCAATATCTCTCTTGGAAAATACACCTTTTTTATAATGTTTGAATTGTAAACAAAAATTCCCGAACTTTGACTAACAACCGTTGTAAACCAGTTATATGGAATAATACCACTAATTAAAAATAATAAATAATTTGGTGTTTGTACCCGCATAATATATGGAAACACAATGGCATACACTAAAACTGACAATAGAGGGTTCACAAATGACCACAATACTCCCAAAAACGACGCTTTATATTTACCTCTTATATCCTTTTTAACATTAGTTTTTAATAACTCTCGATACTGATATAATTCTTTAAATACGTTCATACTAACACCTACCCACAAACTTTCAAATATTCATCAATGACTTCCTGACAAGCACCATCTTTAGCAACTTCACCATTGTTAATCCAAATGGCTCTCTTACATAATTTTTGAACAGCTCCCAAACTATGACTAACAATAACAATTGTCATCTTACTCTTCGCTAGTTCTTCTAACTTAGCAAAACATTTGTCTTGGAAATGTTGATCTCCTACCGCTAAAATCTCATCAATAAGTAGTATCTCCGCATCCACATTAATAGCTACACTAAAAGCAAGACGCATATACATTCCCGATGAATAAGTACGTACCGGACTATCAATAAAGTCCCCTAACTCACTAAATTCAATAATACTTTCTAATCTCTCATCAATCTCTTTCTTAGTTAACCCAAAGATAGCAGCATTAAAATAAATATTCTCTCGACCCGTAAAATCCGGATGAAACCCTGCTCCTAACTCTAAAAGACTAGTTAACTTACCATAAGTCTTCAAAGTCCCTTTATTAGGATAAATTATCTTTGTCATTAATTTAAGCAAGGTACTTTTCCCACTACCATTAACCCCGATTAACGCTACTGTTTCTCCTTTAGCAATCTCAAGATTAATATCTTTTAAAACTACTCTTTCTTCGGTCTTATTCTTCCACCCTCGAACTAACCTTTCTTTTAAAGTCTGAGGCTTATCAGAATATAACTTAAAAGTCTTAGTAACATGATTAACATCAATCGCTAAATCACTCTTTTTATTTTTCATTATCATCATCCTTATAATTATTATACCAATTATAACTATTCTTATTAACTAACTAATCTTGGTATCCATCTACTATGTTATCATAATTTTCCTTATTTAAAAACACCTAATTAAGAAAATATCTTCTTTAAACTCTAATTTTTTAAAATTTTTTTACTACGGGTAAAAATACTATAAATAAAAAGACTAGAACTTCTTATTAAAGAAATCCTAATCTACTAAATACTTAATTAATAATAAAAATCTTGTTAAATATCTAAATACTTTTAAGAAAAACAATTCTATCTTAGAAGCCCCATTATATACTTTTTCAAAATACTCTTGACTAGTCTTTAAGATATCATATTTCTTAATTCTTTTTAAACTCTTATCTATAGAAACCGAATGATCATGAATAACATCAACATTATTGACTACAATAATATTCTTACCTAATCTTTTAGTCTTAATTCCCATAATATTTTCTTCATAATATAAGAATACCCCTTCATCAAAATAACCCATCTCTTCTAAATGTTTACTTGCTATCATAAAGAAACACCCGGATACCGTATCAACCTTACTTATCTCTTTATAATAATAATTATCAGGATAACTTAACTCCTTAGCTAATACTCTCTTCCCAAAGAAGACAATATTTTGTTTAATATCCTGCCAAGGACTAGGAATTTTAAATCCTCTATTTAAATCATTGCCTTGAATAATAGTAGGTCCTACTATGACATTCTTAGGACTTATATAACTATTTAAGTCTTTAATATCTAATTCACTCTCAATAACTATATCACTATTAGAAATAACTATATTTAAAGACTTATACTTATCTATTAAATACTTACACCCAACATTTAGGGCATAACTATATCCCTTATTATTCCCACTATCTATAATAGTAATCTTCTTACTCTTTAATTTTCTTAACTCTTCTAGGGAATTATCAGTACTCTTATTATCAACTACCACTATCTCTTTTAAGATTTTATAATCTTTAACATTATCAAGTAATCTTTTAGTTGTCTTATAATCATTATAATTTACTATTACCATTCCTATCATATTATTATTTCCTAACTATCCTCTATTTAAGAAGTTTTTCCTTAAATACTAACTATCTTTTTAATGTAAGTAACAAACTTAATGGTTTATCTTTATTTTCTTCATAATACTTAGTATCAAATAAACGGTACTCTATTTCTTTTTTAATATTCTTATCTTTTGTTAATATTACTTCCTTAATATCTTTTACCTTTAAAGGAGCCTTTTCTTTATTATTCTTATCTTCTATCTTATCTTTAATAACATAACTACTTAAACTTAAAGCTTCCATTCCCATTAAAGACTCTTTCGATACCTGTTCTAATCTAACCAAATTATCCAAAGGAACACTATTTAAATTAATAGTTTGTAATAAGTTTTCCAAAGCTAATAAGTCGGTATTTAAAAGTCCAAGTAATACCGATACTGCTAAAAACCACATCTTAGTTTTCCCAATAAGCGTTGATTTAACATTATTACCCTTAGAAGCACTATAAAGACCATATCCCAAGATTCCCGCCTCAAACAATAAAGGAATCATATAACTAGGACTAATACTAGCTAAAAGTAAAAAGGATATAATACCAAATAATTTATCAAACATTCCATCTAGTAAAGCTCCAAAGAAACTAGATACTTCGTATTTACGAGCTAAATAACCATCAATCCAATCAGTTGCCATAAAAGAAATAAACCAAATAGCCGCGGGAATACTTCCATATACACTAAATATAGGTACTAATAAAATACCCCCTATCCCTCTTAAGGCTGTAATCAGATTAACCATTATCTTCTTCTTTAACTTATCATCATCTTTTTGATCATTTTCTATCATCTTCCAAAACCACCTATTTTAATTAACTTATCTTTTTAGTTAATAACTTATCTTTATCCATCCCATTTAAATATGATTTAATATCCATCACTTTTTTACCACTTGGTTTAAGTGCTGTTACATAATAAATACCATCACTACACCCTATACCTAAAGAATTTTTAGTAACTACATTAATCTTCTTAGGAACACTACTACCTTTAACAAAATACCCACTTATAATCTTAATCTCTTCATCATCAAATAAAGTATTAGCAAGAGGCCACGGATTAAGTCCCCTAACCTTTCTTTCTACTAAGACACCACTACCACTAAAATCTAAATGTTCATCACTTCTAGATATATTATATGCATAAGTAGCCTTACTATTATCTTGTTTAATTCTCTTATTAGTACCACTTATAATACTAGGTAAAGTCTCCATTAAAAGATTAGCACCCATCTCCATTAAATTATCATGAACAGTCCCTACGGTATCAGTATCTTTAAGAGGATAAGTAACAGTACTAATAATATCTCCCGTATCCATAGCCTCATCCATATACATAATAGTAACTCCCGTTTCTTTATAACCATCAATAATGGCATGATGTAGGGGAGCTCCCCCTCTTAAGTATGGTAATAAGGAAGCATGAACATTAATACACCCTAATCTTGGTAAATCAAGAAGTACCTTAGGAATAATCTGACCATAAGCACAAGTAATAATAATATCCGGTCTTGCCAAAATCATTTTCTCATAATCAAGTTTTATCTTTTCTGGTTGAAAAACCGGAATATTATACTCCAGAGCTTTCTTTTTAATAGGTGTAGGCACTAATTCTCGCTTACGTCCCACACATTTATCTGGTTGACTAACTACTAAAACAACCTTCGTATTTAAAATCAACTTTTCTAAAACAGGTACCGCAAAATCCGGTGTCCCCATAAAAACAACCCGTAAATCTTTCATAATATCACCACAACCATTATATGGTATTATGAAAAAAAAATAAAGCCTAACTAGACTTTACTTCTCTTAAAACGACTTGTTAAATATCAAATCTCCATTAATATTATTATCACAAATTATAAATTTACTTTAACTTACCAATGTAGTAGTTCTTTTTCCCCTTACGAATTAAATAAATTTCTCCATCAATAGCATTTTCTTTACTTAAAACATACTCTAAATCAGTAATCTTTTGATTATTCAAAGAAAGGGCATTTCCACTTATAAGTTCTCTAGCTTCTCTTTTACTACTGAAAACTTTAGCATTAACAAGAGCATCAACAATATTACCAGTTTCTAACTCCACTTGGGGAACCGTATTCAAATTATTTAAAATATCCTCTTTCGTTAAAGTATTAATTTTATCCGTAAATAAAGCCTCACTTATCTTTAAAGCTTTCTCATACTCATTCTCTCCGTGTAAATCAGTAATAATACACTTAGCTAAAGTCTTTTGGGCTATTCTTAACTCCGGCTTTTCTTCATGTTGTTTAATTGTCTCTTCAATTTCTTCTGGTGTTAAGAAAGTAAATACTTTCAAATATTCTAAGACTTTGGAGTCATCAGTATTAATTAGATATTGGTATAATTGATAACTACTAGTCTTATTTTTATCTAACCATAAAGCGTTACCCTCACTCTTACCGAATTTTTTGCCATTAGCATCTAAAATAAGAGGCATTGTAAAGCCATAAGCTTCTTTACCTAAGATTTTTCTAATTAAATCAATACCAGTTGTAATATTACCCCATTGGTCAGAACCTTCAACCTGCATAGTACAACCCATTTTTTCATACATATTTAAGAAATCATAACCTTGAATTAACATATAACTAAATTCAGCATAAGTAATCCCTGTTTCTAAACGACGATTAATGATATCTTTATTAAGCATATAATTAACATTAATATATTTACCAATATCTCTTAAGAAATCTAAATATTCATAACCTTTAAACCAATCATAATTATTAACTAATTTAGCTTTCCCTGCAAAAATACTATCTATCTGTTTTCTAATACATTCAATATTTTTATTTAAAGTTTCAATACTAATAATTTCTCTTTCACTAGTTGGTCTTGGATCCCCAATTCGTCCTGTCGCCCCACCGCATAAAAGAATTGGTTTATGTCCCATTTTCATCAAACGTTTAGCGGTTACTAACGATGAATAATGTCCTAAATGAAGGGAGTCGGCCGTTGGGTCAGTTCCCCAGTAAAAAGTAACTGACTCATTATTAATCTTATCCGCAATATCACTTCCCGCTACATCTTTTACTAAACCACGCCACTCTAATTCTTCCCAATTTGTCATCTTTTTCATTACATTATCTCTCCTTTTTCATCAAACTTAACATTTATAACTTTTCTACTAGCCAAATAATCACACATATGGACGAAATATTGATACCTATCCTTAGGAACCTCTAAAACTTCATTTCCATTATAATCAGTATTCCATTTTCCCATATGTGTCTTCACAACATGACTAATAAATTCAGCTTCTTCTTTACTTAAACCCGTCTGTTCTTGCATTTTTTTTACATAATTAGCGGCTAAGATGGGATGGTCAAAACGAGTATATTTCTCTTCCGGATTGCCTTTTTTTAAACCATCATGAATTAATAATCCCAGTAGCATACAATCTTTTTCTCTTCTCGTAAACAATTTATCATATGGTGTTATTTGATATAGCTCATAAGCCATCCGAACAGCAACCTTAGTATGTCTTACTAAACCACCTTCCCCACTAGCAAAATCCGGATGATACTTTCCCGTTGATGAAGCAGGTATCTCATAAAAATAACTAGGTAAATTATCCAGCAATACTTTAGCAGCTTCTCTAATCCTTGCTTCTTCAATATAATTTAATTCTTCTGTAAACATATTATTCTCCCCAAAAAACAAAAAAGCCATAAATATAAGGACGAATCTTCGCGGTACCACCTTATTTTATGACTAATCATACACTTTAAATATCTAACGGAATTACCCGATTTAGCTCCAAGGTCGTAAATCTCTTCTTCACTAACAAATAAATTCTAACATAATTCTATTTTCTTGTAAATATACTATTAACGAGATTACTAAAGAAATTCTTTATTCCCTCAAAATTTAAATATATCTTATAACCTAATGCTCTTAAAACAGCATAACCAACAGCTAAGATTACAATCAAAACAATTAATATTGTTCCCAAGATATTAGTTTTCTTTTGATATCCGGTAACATTAATTAAATAATCAGTATAATTTCCCGACTCGGCTGTAACTCTAATCTTAATTTGACTACCCGTCGTCAAATTAGAATTACCCTCTATCGTAATGGAAGCATTATCATCTTCCGCAAAACACGAAATATCAACATAAGACTCATTCTTCTTAATGGTTATATTATACTCATTAACATCACTACTAAAATTAATCGGATGATTACTAATACTTAAACTCTTAAGTAAACTATTTTGAGAAATCCCTGCATCTTCTTCTTTTCTAATTATATAAATAGTATAAACATTCGAAACACTACCATCACTACTAGTAACTGTAATTGTTAATTCATTTGGTCCAACTTCCAAAGACTCCCCACCAGTTATTTCAACTTTATCAGAAGCATTTTGAGGTGTAGCCGTTGCTACGACGTTAGTAACATCATTACTTACTGTAACATTATAGTCAAAGACTTTACTTTCAAAATCAATTTTACCTTGACTTAAAGTTAATGATGTCAGTAAAGCTTCACTCTTATCTGGGGTAGGTTCTGGAGTTGGATCCGGTGTAGGTCCCGGCTCTGGAATGGTAGTATCAGCTTTCTTTCTTGTTATGTTCAAAGTATAAACTCTAACAGTTCCCGCCTCACTCTTAACTTTCAAATAAACTTTATTTGTCCCTTCATTTAAATGAACATTTCTTGGTCCATAATTAGTAACAAAACTAGCTTTGCTATCCGTTAAGGAAGCCTCTATTTTTAAGACATCAACCGTATTATCAACCGTAACACTATAAGAATTAGTATTACTATTAAACTTAGGTGATAACTCTCCATTTGATAAAGTTAAACTATTTAAAGTATTAACACTACTCTTCTTATTGACCGTACTTCCCCCACTACTCTTAGGTCGATTAATTTTAATAGTATAGGTACTAACATTTTCTGTTTTATTAACAAAACCTTTAACTTTAATTTGAATAGTATTCTCTCCATAAGAAAGATTAACTGTTCTTGGTTCATATCCATCAACAAATGAAGCATCACTATCTAATAAGGAAGCATAAACAGTAACTAAAGAAGTACTACTAGAAACACTAGCCGTGTAATCAAAAGTACTTTGATTAAAGGCCGGACTTAAAGTTCCTCTTGATAAACTCAAACTTCCCAAGTAACTAGAAGCATTATACGCATTACCCCCAGTATTCTTAACACAACGATAATTATAAGTATTTTTACATAAACGTTTTGATAAATCATAAGGCTTAAAATCTAAAGACCCTAAACGACAAGTAGTCGAAATCATTTCCGTTTGAATAGTATTTAAGTAATATCCATCCGCACAAGTAACAATAGTCTCGCCTTCCGTTAAATTACTATATAATCCACTAGAAGACATAATTCCACACATATCAACCGTACCACTATCAGTAACATTAGTAATTCCACTCATATTACAACTACCATCTTCTTTAGTAATTGAATAAGGATCAGACTTATTACCATTCGTATCAACCGCCCAAACATTATAAGTACCATTGGGCATTGAAAGATAAGTTTCTAGCTTATTAGTCGTATATTTAATAGCTTTTTCCAAAGACGTCCCTACTAAATAATAAGAAACATCATAATCTCCTTTTGTCGTCTTTACATAAATAAGGTCATTTTCTTTACTTTCAATAGAATTAATAGTGGGAGCATTAAGTGCTCCTACTACCGAAGTACCAGTAAATATTAAAAATAACCCTAAACTAATTTTTAAGAATCCCTTTTTCATAGTAACCTCATATCTAACACTTTTATAATATCATTTTCTCTAATGTTCTTCAAGAAAAAAAGACATCATTTGATATCTTTTGTCTCTAAACTATTAACAACATTTTTCAAAAAAACTACCGTATTATCTCTTAAATCATTAACAGCCTTAGTAACTACCGGCTTTGCCGTATCACTAACATTTTTACTTAGTTTACCTAGTTCTCTTTTAATATTATTACTAATCTTAATAGCATCACTTTCTACTTTAGCATAGTTTAACTCTTCTAAATAGTCTTTAATATTATTTAAAATATTTAAGCAATCACTTCTTAAAGACTCACTATCCATCTCTTTAATATATAAAGTAACTTGATTAATCTTATTGCCTAATTTTTTTCTAGTAACTTCCCCCTTATTAGGCGCTACTAAAATACCAATCCCAACCCCAGTTAAAGCCCCCATAATAAAAGCTTTAGTCTTCTTTTTCATTTTCTTCTCCATTTGTTAATACTTTTTTATTTCTTTTCTTAAAGATTTTCCCAATAATACCACTAGCCATTTCAACTACTTTATCAGTAATACTTACAATCTTATCAGTTGTTAAATCAATAACCGAAAAAATCCCATTTAGACTACTAACTTTCTTTGAAACATCATCAACCACATGATCTAACTTATCTAAAGTCTTAATAGTCTTAAGACCAATAATAATTCCTACCACCAAAATAATTATTAATAAAATATATATCACTAATGGTAAAAATACCTGTAAAAATTCTACAAACATACCTATTTATCCTCTCTTGTTTCGTACATTGAATCAATCAAATTAAATAAATCTTTCTCTAAAGCCTCATCATCCTTCTTAACACTAGCCTTAGTATCAGAACTATCTATCTCTTCTTTTTTATCTAACTCTTTCTTAACATCATCAACATCAATCTTAATAGTCTTACCCATAATATCTTCATCAAGATTTTCATCAATCTTCTCTAAAGGTATCTCACTATCTCCTTTAAAGTCTTGTAAAACTTCATTCGTATCCATATTCTGTTCCAAAATACCAAAAGCTTTCTTCCGAACATTATCAACATCCATTATCTTAGGAAGTGTCCCCTCGCTGGATGCTCTTGGTAAAATATCTTCTTTTTTATAATTTTCCCCTAAAACTCCATAAACCGGAGAAATTACTGGCGATGGTCTAAACTTCTTAGGTTCTTCCTTCGACGCTAATGGCTTATTATAAATATTTTGTTGAGCCTCACTAGTCTTATGATATTCTGTCGTATCTTTGGTACTACTCTTCCCATATCTTAACTCTTCATATCGACGATAATTTTCTCTGGAACTATTAATAGCCTCTTTCCGACTAATCTCCTGTTCCCTTTCCTGACGTTCTTTCTCTTCTCTAGCTTTTCTATCCCGCTCTAACAAACGATTCTTATTAATAGCTGCAATACGGTCAAATTCTTCCTCATCAAAGCTTTGAAATACCGTAGTCTCTTTCGCCTCTTCTTTAGGGGGCTCCTCTACCTTAGTCTCTTTAGGCTTACTAGAAAATCTCACCTCTTCAGTTTTTACCTCTTCTTTTGGTGAAGTCTCTTCACTTACTTCTTCTTCATCCTCAAATAAAACATTTTTTAACTTATCAAAAAAACTCATATTGCTCCTACTTTCATTTTACTAAGTCTGGATCTTTAACAGTATCATTATCCTCATAAATATCCTCTTCTGATACTTTTAAGAAGTTCGACTCACTCTTCTTCGTTTCAAAGATATTAAACTCTATCTCCTTAGATGTTAAGACATTCTCTCCCACAATATTTTCTAAAACATTATTATTATACTTAACACTAGTTAAAATCACCATAGCATAACTAATCGCCTCTTTTAGAAAACTCTCTTCTACTATCACTTCTATTTTAGCATAATTATACATAATTTCAAGTAAATACTTCCCATTCTTCCACTTATTTATTTCAATATAACCATACTTATCTTGATAATTAATAACCTTAGAATAATAAGCATTAGGATTCACTTCATAATTTTCAATTACTCGGTTATAATAACTAACAACATCAACATAAAAATAGTATTTATGACTACTATCCTCTAAAGTCTCATTATAATCCAAAATATTACTAACAGCCATATTCCCAGGAGTATAATATTTATATCCCGTTCGATAAGTATTAATGATATCATATTTACTACTAGCAGCCTCATTAATTAAAGTATCATAGTCCTTACTTTGAATATTACTACACCCACTTAAAATCAAGATGGCTATTAAAACTACTAATAATTTCTTCATAATCTTCCTACTCCAACCTCATTATATCAAAGATTTTTTAAATTGGATAGTTTTACTGCTTTCAAATAATTAATTTTTACACCCTGACTCTTAAATTTATGTTCATACTCCGTTTCTTCATAAACCTTATCGGTCTTCCATAAATCCAAAGAAATATCCACAATCTTATAGCCATAATTAGTTAAAGAAATAATACTACTCTCAAAAAGATTAACATTATCAGTCTTCTGAATAATAACCCCATCACCCTTAAAAATATCATCATATATACTTAAAAACACCCTACTCGTAAGTCTTCTCTTCGCATGTCTTTCTTTAGGCCAAGGATCAGAAAAATTAAGGTAGATAGTACTTATCTCTTTATCAAAAATTTCCTTAAGTTCCAAAGCATCCCCATTAATAATCTTTAAATTAGGTAATTTAAGATTTTCTAACTTCTTTAAAGCTCTCGCTACAATAGAAGTATACTTTTCTACCCCAATAAAATTAATATCCGGATTATTTAGAGCTCTACTAATCAAAAAGTTACCCTTTCCCATCCCTATTTCTAAGTGAATAGGATTATCATTTCCAAATACTTCGTTAAAATGTCCCCTATATTCTTTAGGATTATTTAATACATAAGAATTATTTTTTACTATCTCATCTGCATTTTTTATATTTCTAATACGCATATTATCACTACTTTCTTACAATTACATAAAATATTTTTAGGAGGAATTATTATGTTAAAATCACGCAACTCTTTCTTTTCAGAATCTAATATGAGTTCTTTAAATTACATAAACCCCAATCAACCAGGGATGAACTATATGAGCCCTAATATTCAAAGTCAAAGCGCTTCTAACTCTTTTTACCAAGGTCCTGTACCCATGGATTATAATTATCAAAATCAAAATGTCTACAATAATGGCGCCGTTAATGATTACGACAACCGTTTAGCTAAGCTAGAGCGCAGTATCAACCGTTTAGACGCTAGAATTACTAAACTTGAAAATAAAGCCCAAATCACAACGGAAGACATTACTAATAATAATTTATACATGGTTTAACTTAGACTTTTAGTTTAAGTTTTTTTAATATCTTAGCTAATAATTCTTTTCCAAAAATCCTTTCTAAAAGCCCCATCTTATAAGCAATACCAAGATAAATGATACACCCAATTATCGCATAAACAATAATACTTAAAATAGCCTTTAATCTCGTTGGCGTAGCCATTGGTAATAGGGTTCTAAGAGCTACTAAGATAACTGTCATTATTAAAGCTGGTACTAAAATAAGAAAAATTGTCTTTATAGCCTCACTATAATTAATCTGTTTTTCTTCTTTTTTAATAGCCCCCAAATTAATAAACACGGATAAAATATACCCAATAATACTAGATACTAAAGGTCCTAGATAAGGCTTAATACCAATAAACTTAAATAAATACATTAACGGAATATCTAAAATAGCATTACTAAGAAGTCCACAAATAGTAGCAATATAAACAATCTTATATTTATTTAAAGACTGCATAATACTAGAAGTAATCATATAGAAATTTAGTGAACAAGCCACAAAGACCGAAACACTTAAGATAGAAGCACCTATATCACTGGCCCCATAGAAGACTTGCCAAACTTCCTGAGATAAAATTGATAAACCAATAGCCATTGGTAAACTTACAAACGCAATAATCTTAAAGGAAGTATTAATCTTATTATTAACATCATCCCATTTTTTCAAAGTATAAGCATGCACAATGGATGGTATCAAACTAATAGTCATTCCCATAGCAATACTTATTACTATCATATTAATCTTACCCGCCCAAGTAGAAATTGAAGAAGAAATGAACTCAATTTCCTTAGTGGCATAGCCAAGAGCCTCTAACCCTCTTAAAACTAAAATCATATCAACAAAACTATAAATAGAAGATACGGAATTAATAATTATATAAGGAATAGCATAACTAGCCAACTTCTTTATAATTTCTTTATCTGTAATCTTATCTTTTTTCTTAGTCTCAATAAGTCCGAGCTCTTTTTTATTCTTATTCATCTTATGCTTAACATAAAAATAACTAACAAGTCCGCCAAAGAAAGCCCCACTTAAAGCAATTACAACCCCATAAACATAACTTAAATGAAATACCTTAATAGCTAAGAAACTCCCCACTATAATGATTAAAATACGAATAACCTGCTCTAAAACATTACTAATACTAGAGATATTAATAACATTATGTCCTTGCAAATACCCCTTAGCAACACTTAAATAAGGAATTACTAAAATAGCTAAAGATACCGTTCTAATAACCAGAGTAATCGCTTCTTTGGTATTTCCCCCCGTCAAATCCCCAATTATAAAAGACGCTATTGGATAAGCAAAAATAAACAAAATAATAAAGATTCCTACCGAAATAAAACGCATAATCTTAATCGCAATATCATAAGCTCTTTTTTTCGCATCATACATCTTCAAAGTATGAAACTCATTAGTAATCTTTGAAATAGCAATGGGTAATCCGACCGTTGATATATCTAAAAAAATATTATAAATATTATAAGCATAAGAGTACAAAGCCGCCCCAGTTGTTCCTACAATCGCATAAAAAGGAATTACATAAAGCATTCCCATAATTTTTACAATAACTATTGCTAAAGTTGCAATGAATGTTCCTTCAATAAACGAACTTTTTTTCAAAGTCGACCACTTCCTTAACATTTGTATATCACCATCGCTGAATAACAATAAATCTGTTCCTCCGAAAACATCGATGTCGAAACACAATACTTGATATCAATTATATCATAAGTATCATCAGCAAGAAACATATTAATATCACTTTCTAAATCTTTTTCATGCTCACAATCAAACACTTTAACTCTCATATTATCATCTCTATCTATAGGATACACCAAATACCTATAATTATTTTGTCATATTAAGTCGAATTTAACTTGTATTTTTTTTAATATTTAGGTATCCTATATTCTTAAGAAATAATAAGTCTTTAGAAACTTTTCATTATTTATATAGGGCTTTCTTATCCATCAAAAAAAGACTTACTTACCTCTCTAACGAATTAAATAAGTCTTTAACTATCTATATTCTTCTAAACTCATATCTAATGTAAAATTTCTTTTAAAGAATTAACTAAATTTTTACGATTATATTTATCTTTTCTCTTCTTAGAATTATTATTAAGTAACAAGAGTACTCCTAAATAAACACTAACATTAGAACTCATCAAAACATGCCCTGTTACTAAAGAAATCAAAATACCTAAAACTAAACTAACTAAGTAAGGCTCTTTTATCTTACTCATTCTTAACCCTTTATAACTCAGATAAATATAAACTCCTATCCCTAAAATACCAACCGTATAAAAAATATCAAAAATATCTATTTCAATTCCCTTATACACATTAACATAACTATTACTTAGTCCTAAGAAAATATTACTCCAATTACTCTTCATATAAAGACCATTAACTTTCCCTAAAATCTCTAATCTTCCACTAAAAACCAACTTATCTAAACCCTTAAGACTAAAGATTTCCCTAATACTTAAATTATAATAATTAATAGCCATCATAATATTCTTATAAACATTTAACTTCGGTAAAACTATAATAAGTAGAATAATCCCTATAACTCCTAAAGGTAATAACCATCTTCTAAACCTTGTATCCAAAGACTTATAATACTTCCCTAAATAATAAATACTAACTAAGATACTTCCCATAATAATAGTCTTTGTCCCCACTAAATAGATACATCCCATTAGCTCTAAGAACACTAGTATTATTAAGAATAAATTCTTCCTCTCTTTTAAATATTCTATTACTAAAGGTAATAAAATAACCAGAATATTACTAATCTCATTACCCCCATAAAAAAGACCATAGAATCCACTTTTTCCCTCATAGAAATTACTCGCATAATTACCATATTTAAAAAGATAAGGAATAATAATTAAACTAAGATATCCTAAATAAATATAAGTTATTACTCGTAAATCCAAATACTTATTATCCCTATTCTTAAAGAACAATAAACTAACCGGTAGATAAAACACCGTCAGTAAACTATTAAGACTACTAAAAAGACTATTCTTATTTAAAAGAACCTGTCCCCCTAAATAAGTAATAAAAAATACTAAGAGAACAAAAACTTCTTTTCTTTTATCTTTACATAGTAAAACAATTATCATAAGTCCCAGAAAAAACGTTCTTATAAGACCAGAAAGACTAATTACATTAGATAGATACCTCCCCTGTAAATAAGAAATACTATCCAAGATAGGTTGTATGATAATAAAAATTACAATTACTAATTCTAAAAACTTACTTAGTTTCTTCATCAAACAACTCTACCCACTTCTTAATGACTTCATCCTTAGTATAAAGATTAGCCACCTTCAAAGCATTCTTCCCCATCTCTTTTAAAGTCTTACGATTTTTAAGAAGACTAACTATCTTTTCTGCCATCTCATGTTCATTACGATTATCAATCAAATAACCATTATAACCATCTTTAATAAGTTCCCTAGCTCCTTCGGCTGAAGAAAACGCCACTACCGGTAATCCATGAGCCATCGCCTCTAACATCACTAGACCAAAAGACTCCGAATGACTAGTCATAACATAAATAGCTGCCTCATCATAAAGCTTATCAATATCTTCTTGAAATAAATATCCTGTCATTTTAACTTTACTAGTCAAATTGTCTTTAACAACTTCTTTAAAAATATTATCTTTTTCTTTACCATCACCAACCAAAGTCAAATGAACTCCTTGATAATTCAAATCCACTAACTGCATAACTTTAATTAAGTCCGTAAAACCTTTAACAGCTTCTAAACGCCCAACACTAATGAGATTATTACTTTCTAAAGAACTATTAGTCTTACTTAGACTATCAATATAATTAGGAATATATCTAACTTTACAAGATATCTTATTCTTTCTAAATTCCTTTTCATAAAAATCTTTTAACTCTTTATTAACCATTACCACTTCATCCAAGTAATGACAAGACTTAACAAACTCTCTAATCTCTTTCTTAGTATGATTATTATAATTATGTTCCCAGCCAATTGCCTTGACCCCAGTGTTCTTATACTCTCCTAAAAGCTTATTAAAATAAACCTTTGTACTCAAAATAATATCACTATCACAAGCATCAATCGCATCAATGGTCCTATGTTTCTTTTGATATAACACCTTCAAAGCATAAAAGAAGTCCCTAACTAAACTAAATATTTTAAAATGCTTTAAATCATACCGAATATCATCCCTATTAGGCTTAACATCAGTTAAATATCTCACATTAACCCTTTTATCTAAGAAAAAAGCCGGTTCTTCATATAACTTATAAACTGATAAAATCTCCACTTTATAAGTATTAACTAAACTATTAGCTAAATTAGTAATACACCTTTCTGCTCCTCCGTATCCTAAATGTAAGGAAAGAATAGTTATCTTTTTCATTCTATCACCTATTTAAAATTATACTTAAAATTAAAAATAAGTAAAGAAAAAATAACTATTACTAGTTATTAAAGATAAGAATTGATAATATTCATAACCTTGTCTTTACCTTCTTTAGTTACTGAAGAAAAGTAAATAATATTATCCGTATCTTGTAAATCAAAACTGCTATTTAAGACTTTTTCAATCTTAGCTCGTTTCGACTGTGAAACTTTATCATACTTAGTAGCAACAATAGTCACTTCTTTATGATAATACTTTAAGAAATTATACATTAATAAATCATCTTCCATCGGTTTATTACGATAATCAATAATCAAAAATACCCTCTTTAAAGCTTCTCTATTCATCAAGTATTCTTCAATCATCAAACCAAATTTGGCCTGCGTTTGCTTATCAACCGAAGCATAACCATATCCTGGAACATCAACTAAATAAAAATTTTCATTAACATTATAAAAATTCAAAGTCTGTGTTTTTCCTGGTTTACTAGAAGTATGCGCAAAATTCTTCCGATTTATTAAAGTATTAATAAAACTACTCTTCCCCACATTACTTCTTCCCACAAGTAAAAATTCCGGTAAATTTTCCCCCGGATATTGAGACTCTCTAACCGCTAAACTTTGTAATGTTACTGAATTAATTTTCATAAATAAACACCTCGTAAGAGTAATTATAATATATTTAAGCTATTTTTGCAAATTTCTCTTTCTTATCTTATTTACCTCAACCATAAATTAAGCTTAATAAAATAAACCCGAAAAAAGTATTACTGCTCATTTCATAGTTAAAAAGGCATACAAATTCTAAAAATTCATATACCTATATACCTAATTTCATCAAAATTTACTAATTACATACCACATTTATTATCATAAACATTACAACAAGTATCTTCCTCACAACAAGTAAACATTGGTACATAATTATGATGAATAATATGATGATTAATTATTCTTGTATTAACAGGAACAATATGTTTTACTTCGTGATGAATTTCTCTATGACAACATCTCTCTTGTGGACATTCATAAACTGGATCCATCATACAACCAGTTATATTCATATCCCCGCTATTAATATTATCCATCATCCCCATGTCTTTAGTATTCATATTATTTGAAATTGTCCCCATATCAAAACAACGGTTTCTTATCATAAAAAACAATCCTTTCTATTGTAGTTTATGATTGATAACTATTTGATTAAGGATAAAGACCCAAAAAAAGAAGATTTTACTCTTCTTAGAAAGGCATTTTAAAATTACCACTAGCCATTTGTTTCATCATCTTCTGCATAGTTTCAAATTGCTTCAACAAACGATTAACTTCTTCAACCGAACGTCCAGAACCCTCGGCAATACGTTTTTTCCGAGAAGCCTTCAATACTTCTGGATGTTTTCTTTCATACTTAGTCATCGATAAAACAATCGCTTCAATATGAGCCATATCTTTAGGATCAATATTAATATTATTTAACCCAATTTGTCTAGCTTGCGGTAAAAGTTTCAAAAATTTATCTAAAGGTCCCAACTTCTTAATTTGTTTCAAATTCTTTAAGAAATCTTCTAAATCATACTCTCCCTTTTTCATTTTAGCCGCTTGTTCTTCAATATCATCTTCATCAATTACAGCTTCTACTTTCTCTGCAATTGCCATAATATCGCCCATATCTAAGATACGTTCTGCCATTCTTTCTGGATCAAACAACATTAAACCATCGAGTTTTTCACTATCCCCAATAAACTTAATAGGTACATGAGTCAAATGTCTTACCGATAAAGCAACACCACCCTTAGTATTACCATCCATCTTAGTTAAGATACAACCAGTTAAATTTAATTTATCATTAAAACCATTAATAACATTAATAGCATCTTGTCCCATCATTGCATCAATTACTAAAATTTCTTCGTTTGGATGAGCCAACTCTTCAACATCTTTTAACTCCTCCATTAAAGCATCATCAATATGAAGACGTCCAGCCGTATCAATGATTATATAGTCATTACCCTGAGTTTTAGCATATTCTAAAGCATCCCTAACAATCTCTGTAACTTTCTTACCATCTTCACTAAATACTGGAATATTTAATTCCTTACCAACAGTTTTTAACTGGTCAATGGCAGCTGGTCTATAAATATCACAAGCTACTAATAATGGTTTCTTAGCTTCTTTTTTTCTTAAATAATTAGCCAATTTCCCACTTGTAGTTGTTTTACCACTACCTTGAAGACCCACTAACATTAAAATAGTCGGATTACCATCAACACATAAAGGCGCTGTTTCTCCTCCTAAAAGTTCAACTACTTCATCCTTAACAATTTTAATAAATAACTCATCCGGTTTCAAAGATTTATCTACTTCTTGGCCCAAGGCCTTTTCTTTAACCTTATTTATAAATTCTTTAACAACAGTGTAGTTAACATCAGCTTCTAACAAAGCCATTCTAATCTCTCTTACAGCATCATTAATATTTTCTTCTGTAATACGACCCATGCCTTTGATATTTCTAATAGCATTTGTTAATCTATCACCCATATATTCAAACATTTTCTATCACCTTTCTCATTTTATCAAATATCTCTTAAAAAGTCTCTATTTTCTCCCTATTTAACTGAAAAAAATGACCTATAATAGCCATCTTATTCTTAAAAATTAATTATTAGTAATCGTAAAAGGGTGTTCCAAAGTCCCATCACCATCAATTTTAACATTCTTATCCAAAGTAATAACCGGTCTTATCCCTAAACTAGAAGTAACTTTACTATCAAGTTCAATCTTTCCTGTACTACTAATCGAGAAGTTATCAACCACATTATAATTATAAACAACATGACTACCACTCATCGTAAAAAATGATGTATTATCTTCTGAACTTCCCAAATAATACTCACTAAAAGTATTATTTAAAGAAGCTCCACTAAACCTAGCCTCATCAATATTAATCAAGCCAACTTTACTTTCAGTAATTTTACCTCCACATTTTAAACTTGGTGTATTATCATTAACTATTCTTTGATAAGCATTAAAGTATTTACCATCAATATTTTCCAAATAATAAGCATTCTCATTACAAAAATTACTCATCACAATATAATTATCCCAATTACTAAGATTAGCATTATACCAACTATTTAACTTTTCTAAAACACTACTTTCACTTAAAATCACATTATCATCATAATTTTTACTATTAATTTTACTACGATAACTACTATTTAAAACATTACTATTACTAATAAGTTTAACCGTTCCATCCCCATTAATTCTTAAAATTCTAAATAAAATATTATTTAAAGACACGTAATTATTAGAAACATTCCCTCTAAAAATATAACTTATCCCTAAATCATCATCATTCATAAAAAGTCCACTATCAGTATAATTTTCTAAATATTCCGTACTACTCATCTTATTAACTTCATTATTACTTAAAATAATATCTTTAAAAGACTTCTGTTCTTTTTTTTGAAGTTCTTTATAAGTCATAATATTAGCACTCATCCCATAAGTATCTTCTTCTCCTAGATTAGTTATAATAATATCATAACTTAAAGTCTCATGAGCCTCTATCTCTTTTGTACGCAAAATCTCTGTATCCATATTACTAAGATAATCTTGATACAAAATATTTTTATCCCCATCAATAAGTTTTACTTCTAATTTAGTGTTATTCTTATTAATATCCATAAGCGAAATACTTACATAAGAAGTATTACTAGTTACATTTGTAATAGTTAAATGTTTTACAAGAGCTTCTTTACTATCTAAATGTTTCACATCAAAATAATTACCATCTTTATAATTAATACTAAAATATTCATCGGCTAAAACTAAAGAAGAATTATCAACAACTTCTTCTTTATTATACTTAGAATAAGAGACAAAAACTCCCGATAAAATTACTATTACCATAATAATTAAACCCAAAATTTTTCCTCTTACCAGCTTCATACGTTACCCCGACCATTTCTATAACTAAAGTATAACAATTTACTAAAAATAAATCAATTAAAAATTCTTACTTTCCTAATAAAAAACAAAAAAAGCCATAAAATGACTTAATTCATATATTTTTGCATCGTTTTAAATTCAGGATTAGTCTCTAAATCAGTCTCTGATAACGACTTAAATAATTGCTTTTGTTCACGGTCTAACTTCGTTGGTATCATAACATTAATGATAACATACATATCTCCTTTACGACCAGTATTAGGATCAGCAACCCCTTTACCTTTAATACGCATTTTCGTATCACTTTGCGTACCAGCATCTAATTGTAATACTAAGTTACCATATATAGTTGGGATTTCCTTTTTGCAACCTAAAACAGCTTCAGTGATTGTAACAGGTAAATCCATATAAATATCATTTTCTTCTCTTTTAAACAAAGGATGTTCCTTAACCGTAAATTCAATATAAATATCCCCATTAGGACCACCATTGGTCCCACTAGAACCTTTACCAGTTATACGAAGTTGACTACCATTATTAACACCAGCAGGAACCTCCACTGTGATTTCTTTTCTAGCACTTACACTACCCTCACCGTGACATTTAGAACAAACTCTAGAGTAAGTTTTACCACTTCCCTCACAGTCCGGACAAGTTGTCTCCGTTTGAAAAGTCCCAAACATAGTCCTTTGAGCTTGAACGATACGACCACGTCCTTTACAAGTACCACAAGTTTTACTATCAAAGCCACCTTCGCCGTGACATTCGTCACATTTTTCATTTAGAGTAACGCTAATAGTTTTACTACAGCCAAAAACAGCTTCATCAAAAGTTAAATTAACACGAACTAAAGAATCTTCACCCTTAGTAGCACGATTGCTCTTGCTTCCTCTTGAAAAACCTCCCCCAAAGCCGCCAAAAGCACTGCCAAATAAATCGCGGAAAATATCATCAGAGTCAAATGATGAGAAACCACCACCAAAACCGCCGAAGCCACCGGCTCCAGAAGCCCCAGCACCACCATTTTCAAAAGCTGCTGATCCAAATTGATCATAAGTTTTACGCTTCTCAGGATCACCTAAAATCGAATAAGCTTCGCCAATCTCCTTAAATTTTTCTTCTGCTCCTGGCTCTTTATTAACATCGGGATGATATTTTTTAGCTAGTTTACGAAAAGCAGATTTTATCTCATCTTGACTAGCACTTTTACTAACACCCAATATTTCATAATAATCTTTATTACTTGCTGCCATTATTAATCATTTCCTTTCTTAATTTCTTAGCCATTTCTAAACGTTCTTTAAACATCTTAATAGCATCTTCAATAACTTCTCCCGTTGTCAAATCAATACCACATTTCTTCAATATATTTAATGGGTAATCAGACCCTCCACTACTTAAAAACTCTAAATAATTATCTAAAGCATTTTCTTTTTGCTTTAATATGTCATTAGCTATTTTTATCGCACAACTAAAACCAGTTGCATACTTATATACATAAAACGGAGTATAAAAATGAGGTATACGAGACCATTCATAGCCAATCTCTTTATCGCTTACTGTCTCATCACCATAATAAAGTCTATTCAAATCATAATAAGTCTTATACAAAGACTCCGCCGTTATTGGCATTCCTTCCATATCCATATTATGAACTAAATACTCAAACTCTGCAAACTGAGTCTGACGATAAACTGTTGCTCTAAATTCATCTAAAAACTTAGTCAAATAAAACATTTTTTCTTCAGCAGATTTAGCATTTTTTAACATATATTCATTCAATAAAACTTCATTAACTGTTGAAGCAATCTCGGCTAAAAAAATCGGATAACTACTATTTACAAAAGTCTGCTTTTTATTAGAATAATATGAATGCATAGCATGTCCTAACTCATGAATAACCGTAGAAACCGAAGTATAGTCCCCTTCAAAATTAACAGAAACATAAGGCTCTACCCCGTAAGTTCCCCATTCATAAGCTCCACTTCGCTTACCATCATTATTATATCTATCAATCCATCTTTTCTTAAAAGCTTGACTTAAATCTTCTAGATAAGTACTTCCAAGTGGCTTTAAAGCTTCCATAATAATTGCCTCAGTCTCAGTAAAACTATATTTTTTATCACTTGGTTTAGATAATTCTACATGTAAATCATACATATGTAACTCATTAAGATTTAACATTTCTTTTCTAAAATTTAAATAATCATAAAGACTATCTAAATTCTTATGAACAGTCCCAATCAAATTCAAATAAACATCTTTAGAAATATCATCCTCATATAGACTATACTCCATACAAGAATTAAAATTACGTATTTTCGTAATAAAATTATCTTCCTTAACTTGTCCTTTATAAAGAGATGCTAAAGTATTTTGATGAGCCTCATAAAACGCATAATACTTCTTAAAAGCCTCTATTCTTACATCACGATTCTTATCTATCATATAATTAGAATACGTACTATGGTTTAAAGGTAATACTTCCCCATCTTTAGTAATACTTTCAAACACTGCATCAGCATTATCTAAAGAACTAAAAGCATCATCACCAGTCCCAAAAGCATTACTAGCTAACGTAATAATTCTTTCTTCTTCATCACTTAAAGTACACTTTTTATAACGATACATACTTTCTAAACTAAAAGCATATTCTTCTAACGCCTTATCTTTAGCCACTAAACTTTCTACATAAGAATACTCTTTACTTAAAAGTTCAGTTCTCGTAAATGCCAGTTTTTCACTAACATTTTGGCATAAAAACTCTACTCTTTCTTTTAAATCTTTACCTTTACTATCCGTAGTATCCTGATAATGATAAAGATAAGAATAAACATACAAACGATTAAGTTTCAAATATAAATTATCATTAGCCTTTAGATAAGTAAATAGTGACTTTTCATCATCTAAAATATGCCCTTTCATATCCTCTATCTTCCGAGTTAAAGCCTCAACTTTCTTAAAATCCTCATCATACGCTTTATCATCTTTATATAATCTGGTTAAATCCCATGTATCATTAAGAGCAATTTTGCTTCTTTCCATATATTCTCCATTCTTAATAGTAGTAAAAGTTCTAGTCTCCTAGAACTTTTACTTTCCTATCTATAATTATTTTTCTTCGTATTTAGCTTCTTTTACATCATCTTTAGAATCATTAGTTGTAGTATTGGCATCACTAGTAGATGCATTTTGATTTTGTTTTGCTGCTTCTTGATATACTTTTTCGGCATATTTCATCGCAACATCATTAAGTTCTTTAGTCTTAGCTTTAATATCATCAACATTATCTGAATTCATAACATTTCTTAATTCAGCAATCTTATCTTCAGCAGCCTTTTTATCATCTTCAGATACTTTTCCTTCTAAATCTTTTAATGATTTTTCTGTTTGGAAGATAGTAGCATCAGCTTCATTCTTAGCTTCTGCTAAAGCTTTTCTCTTATCATCAGCTTCTTTATTAGCTTCTGCTTCTTTTCTCATCTTTTCAATTTCTTCATCAGATAGATTTGTTGAAGAAGTAATTGTAATAGATTGTTCTTTATTAGTTCCTAAATCCTTAGCAGTTACATGAACAATACCATTAGCATCAATATCAAATTTAACTTCGATTTGTGGAATTCCACGAGGAGCAGCAGGAATACTATCTAAACGGAAGTTTCCTAAAGTCTTATTATCAGAAGCCATAGGTCTTTCACCTTGTAATACATGAATATCTACAGCTGGTTGATTATCTACAGCAGTTGAGAATACTTGAGATTTACTTGTTGGAATTGTTGTATTTCTTGGAATTAAAACTGTCATCACATCACCCATAGTTTCAATACCTAAAGATAATGGTGTAACATCAAGTAATACTAAGTCATCAACTTCACCAGTCAAGACCCCACCTTGAATAGC
>CAKOOW010000008.1 GCA_934098445.1 uncultured Bacilli bacterium | reverse complement strand
GCTAATACCAATAATTCTACTATTAAAACTTATATAGATAATTGGTATAAAACAAATATAGTTGGTACAACTAATGAACAATATTTAGCTGATAATGTATTCTGTAATGACCGTTCAATAAGTAGTCACCAACCTAGAAATTTTAATTACTTGGGATATGGAACAAATAAAACAGCATATCATTGGTATTGGGGACCATGGGAACGTGAATATAAATATAACGATATTGTGTTGTTAACTTGTCCCCAAAAGAATGATGCCTTTACTGTAAGTGATACTACTAATGGTAATGGAGCCCTAACGTATCCAGTAGGTCTTTTAAGTACAGATGAAATTGTACTAGCCGGTGGGTGGAATGATGACAATAGTGGTTATTACTTATACTCAGGCCAGGTCTGGTGGGCTTCCTCGCCGCTCGGCTTCATGGATGATAGTAGCGCTCGCGTGCGTCGCGTGCTTGAGGATGGATGTGCAGGCAACTGGGACTACTTGAACGGTAGCAACTACGTGAGCCTCAACCGCGGGGTTCGACCAGTTTTCAATCTGAAGGCTGAAGTGCTAGCACAAGGCTCTGGGACAGCATCTGATCCTTATCGCATTTCTCTGACTAGCTGACAGTTTTTCTTAAAGCCTTGTAAACACTGGCTTCGAGAGCAGTTAAAGCTAGCCCCACAGTGTACGATTTTCTTAATTTTAGACATCTGTCTATAAATTGACTTAAAAATGCTGTGTTTTTAACACAGCAACGCTCCCCACTAGCTGGTGGAGTTTTTTTTCTTGTACCAATTTTAGAAAAATCTAAGCATCATAAAGGATGAATCGGAAACTTAAACGAACATATTTTAATGACTCAAAGGCTCGATGAAATAAGGTTAAGCCAGTGTTAAATAATGATTTTGTTCTAATTTTAATTCCACGAACGGTGGTATGGGTCTTGATTTTTGTTTGCTTATAACAAATTGAATTTTTAGAATAGTCGGTTCCTAAAGTGGTTAAAAATTATATTCCAATGCAATCAAAACAATACATTGATTTAAAATAATCTAACGAGCAATTAACTGTATTTTCAATATAAAATCCATTTGATTTTTGGTTCTTAAAAACTGATTCTATACCCCCAAAGCGGTAACTATAATCTTTAATAGCACGCTTTGAACTTCCATTTGTTACAAGAATCCATGGGTCATCAGTATCAACAGAATCACTTATAACGATGTTTGTAGTATATTTTTCTTCTGTAAATTCAATGTCATTGTAAACAGTAGCGTGGTATTTATATTTTGGTAAATCACTTAACTGTTTCCAAATTTTATGACCTTCTTTTTTATCAAAATGTAGTACCTTTATGTTTTTCTTTAATCTTAAAACATATGTATGCCCAAGAGAATCAATATGTTTCATTAAACCAAGGGAGTTAAACCATCTATCAGCAAGAAAAATCAAGTCAAAGTTGCCATCAAAAAGTTTTGATACATATGTTATGCCAGATTTTATAAGTTCTTCTTGAAATGCTTCCGGACAATCATTTCCTTTAAAACATCTGAACCAAAGTGGAATGCCTTGTTTACCAATACGCATGGTAATCATAAAAACCGTATAGTTATCCCTAGAAAACATGTGGTCAAAAATAATATGAACTCTTTTATCATCATGCTTCTTCTTATAGTTAACAATTACATGCTTTATGATTTCGTCATAGAAATCATATGGATCAAAATATTTATTAGTAAAAAGTCTTTTGATTCTTTTGATAATAGATTCGATTTGAACAAGAGAAAAATCATCTTTAAGGACTTTAGCAATATCTAAAGGAACAAGGCTTTCAGAAATAATCATGCCATGAAGGATAAAAGGAATAATCTTAAGTTGAGTTTTCCTTATGTTAGGCATAATTTTTTGAAAAAATTCTATAAAACCTCTTGCTATATCTTTTTGAGTATTATATACTTTGTTCATACAACCACCAATCATTTCTAGTTTCAATTTAATGATATCAAAAAGTGGTTGTATAATCAATTTTAAGATGCAAAACAGATATTAGGAGACTTTATCTGTTTTTTTAAGGTTTGAAAAACTGCCCGATTATAAGGATAGAAAAGAATATTAATTTTAAGTTTTATAGTTATTCTATTAATGAATTAGTAGAGATATTACTCGTAATGGTGAAGAAGAAAAGATATTTGAAAGATTCTATAGATTAGATAAATCTAGAAGCCGTAAAGAAAATAGATATGGTTTAGGATTAGCGATAGCTAAGAATATAGTAGTTAATCATCAAGGAAAGATATGGGCTAATAGTATTGGGGATAAGATTGTATTTGAGGTATTGTTTAAGTATTAAAAGAAAGTTAAATTAGTTTCTGGGATAGAAAACCTTCTTTAGTCTTTAAAATTTCAAATAATTGTGTTATATTTAGGATAGTTATTAAGAATAGAGATAGGGTTTAACTTTATGTTAATGAATTAATTGTTGGAGTATCTGAGTATTATTTAAATTTAAAATATTAATTATTCTTAATAGATATTAATTGAAAGGTGTTATAAAAGAAGAAATGAAAGAAAGACTAAACAGACAGCAAGTGACTCTGACCTTAGGAATCATTTACATAGTGGGGTTATTGGGAGTAGGTATATCATATGCTTGGTGGCGATATACAGTTATTCAAGATAAGGCTAATGTAGGAGTAAGTAAGTGTTTTTCTTTAGAGCTTGCTAATCAAGCAAATGAGATTAATTTAACTAATATGTTTCCAATTTCGGATGAAGAAGGGCGGGCTTTAACACCACTTACTTTTACTTTAAAGAATACTTGTAGTGTATCGGCTAAGTATAGTCTTAACATGGAGATGTTAGAAGGTACTACTTTAAATAGTAATTATTTAGCAGTATTAGTTAATAATAAAGATATTAAGTTATTAAGTAGTTATAATACTGCTACAACTGTAGTAAAGGGTAGTATGGAGTCTAGAACGCTTGATACGGGTATTTTAGCTCCTAATGGGAGTAAAGATTATAGTATTTCGGTATGGATGGATAAAAGTGTTACTTTAAGTGATGATGCCCAAAATAAGACTTTTAAGTCTAAAGTAGTAGTGGATGCGGTTGCTACAGAGACTGCTATGGATAAGATAATTGCCTCTGTTGATACGACTGGTAAGTGTCCAACTGTAAATGATGATGGTTCAGTGAATGTTACTGGAGTAGAGGCTACTAATGGTTATTTATGTAAGGCTAAAGATGCTTATGGTGATTCATATTATTATCGTGGTAATGTAACTAATAATTATGTGAAGTTTGCTGATAAATATTGGCGAATTGTTCGTATAAATGGTGATGGTACTGTTCGTGTTATTTATGATGGCACAAGTGCTCATGCCAATGGTGAGAACAGTGCAGATAGACAGATAGGAACTAGTGCTTTTAATAGTAGTTCTAATGATAATGCTTATGTTGGTTATATGTATGGTCAAACCGGTGCTTCAACTTATGCTGATGCTCATGCTAATACCAATAATTCTACTATTAAAACTTATATAGATAATTGGTATAAAACAAATATAGTTGGTACAACTAATGAACAATATTTAGCTGATAATGTATTCTGTAATGATCGAAGTATGGCTGGTAATAACTCTGGGACAGGATCTGGAATTAGTGAAACTTATTATAGATGGCGGTCTGGACCATGGGATATAGACAGTTATAATTCTAGTATAAGATTAATATGCCCCCAAAAGAATGACGCCTTTACCGTAAGTGATACTACTAATGGTAATGGAGCTCTAACGTATCCAGTTGGTCTTTTAAGTACAGATGAGATTGTACTAGCCGGTGGGTGGGATGATGATAATAGTGGTTATTACCTATACTCAGGGCAAATCTGGTGTTCTTCCTCGCCGTCCTCCTTCGAATATGGTGGTGTCGCTTTCGTACGTCGCGTGGATTCGAATGGCCGTGCGGACGACGGCGGCAACGTGAGCCTCAACCGCGGTGTTCGACCAGTTATTAATCTGAAGGCTGAAGTGCTGACACAAGGCTCTGGGACAGCATCTGACCCATATCGCATTTCTTCGTAGAAGAAATCTTGCAAAGATATATTTGATAACGTAAATCGCCCAAAATGACTCTTCATTTGAGGGTATAGAAATATGGTGTGTAAATTATTAAATTTGCATGCCATATTTTTTATGGCTTTTTAGATGGGGATTGCAAAATGAAATGTGAGATGTTATAATTTTTATAGTAGGAGGATATATGGAAAAGAATAGAAATGCACAAGTAATAGCAATAATTGCGCTTGTCGTAGGAGTTGTAGGGTTATCTATTGGTTTTGCTTCTTTTTCAAGTGTTTTGAATATTCAAGCAAGTGCTAACGTAAAACCGGATAGTAGTACGATGAATGTTGATTTTTCAAGTGCCATTGATAAAGTAGAAGTAAATGAAATTGTTCCAACAGCAGAACCAACTAGTCTTACAACTACTAATGCTACTATCGATAACAGTGTGGATCCCACTATTTCTAATTTAAGTGCTACCTTTACAGAACCAGGACAATCCGTTGTTTATAAGTTTTATGCTTATAATGCTGGTGAATTAAATGCTTACTTAAAAAGTATTGTCTATGCTAATGTAACTGGCAAAAATGCCCCTAAAGTTTGTACAGCTAAAGAAGGTACTACTGATGCTTTAGTACAAAAAGCCTGTGAAAATATTTTCATTAAAGTAAAAGTTGGCAACGAATTAGAAACAGCTACTGGAAAAGCATCCATAACAGGACATTCCTTAGCCAAGAAAACTGGAGAACTAATCACTGTAACTTTAGAGTATGCTAGTAATGCTGAACGTACTGATGGTGACTTTAGCGTAGCTTTTGGCGATATTACTTTAAACTATAGTTCAGCAGATTAAAATTAATCTCTTTAGGTAGGAGATATACATGAAAAAAAGTTATATTAAAATAATACTATTTATCTTTACTTTAAGTATTGCTTTTTTCTTAAATATTTTTAAATTTAAGTTAATTAGTCAAGTAAAGCTAAATATAATTCTCTTATTATCTTTAGGAATTATGTATCTTATGTTAGGCTTTGAAAAAGATAGGCATAGATATACTAAAGATATTATTCTAGAGATTATTATTGTTTTAATAACTTTTTTTCTTATCTACTATTTAGGGGGTATTTTAATAGGATTTGCTAGAAATAATAATTATTGGACTATTAATTCTTTAATAAATATAATTTTACCAATAGTAGTATTTATATTTATTAAAGAAATATTAAGATATCAGTTATTAGTAAAATCTAGTGAGTCGAAGATACTTATAATACTAGTTTGTTTTTTCTTTATTCTTTTAGATAATGTTATTCCTTTTGCTAGTCATGTAATGGGCTTTAATAGAGAAACTTTTTTGTTAGTAGCACTAACTTTTATTCCTTCAATTACGGAAAATATTTTATGTACTTATTTAGATTTAAAGTTAGGATATAAGCCGGGGATATGTTATTTACTTATTATGCATCTATATAAGTATTTATTACCAGTTATTCCTAATCCGAATGAATATTTATATTCTATTATCTTTCTTTTATTACCTCTAATTGTTCTTTTACATATAAAATCTTGGTTTAATAAAGACCGAGTACAAGCTTTAGTGATAGAGTCTTATCGAAGAAGAAAAAATGAAATCTGGGGATATATGGGTTTAGGACTTTTAGTAGGAATATTAGTCTATGGAGTTTCTGGGTACTTTAGATATTATGCTATTGCGGTTGCTAGTGGGTCAATGGAACCTAATATATCTAAAGGAGATGTAGTGGTAGTAGATAAAGAATTTAATAATTTAGTGATAGGGGATATATTAGCATATAAGTATAATGATAAGATTGTGGTTCATCGAATATATAAAATAATTGAGGCTGATGAGGAGTATTTTATTTATACTAAGGGTGATGCTAATAATAGTTATGATAAGTATAAGATTACTAAAGATATGTTTATTGGGATAGTTAAATTTAAGATTCCTTTGATAGGATATCCTACCGTGTTACTTAATGAGAGGTGGTAGTATGAAAGAGAAAAAATTAAATAAGAAAAAGAAGAAGATTAATTTCTTGGGAAGAATGGCAATTTTTCTTTTAATATTTATAGTTACTTATTTTATAGGACTTAATTTATTTTCTAGTTCATTAAAATTAAAAGAAAAAGAAAAATTGCTTTTTCAAGAGACAGGAAATGTCTCTTATTCGGTTTGTTTAGCTAAAAATAGTTTTTTTGATGATAATTGTTTAGATGCTCATATGGCTTATGTTGCTAGTTTAATTAAGAATATTCCTTTAAATTTTAATTATCAATTTAATGGTAATTTAGATAATATGGTAGCATCGGTAGATTATGAAATAGTAGCTAAATTAGTGATTAAAAATAGTGATACACTTACTAAGTATTATGAAAAAGAATATGTCTTAGTACCAAAGACTAATGATTCTCTTGGCGATAATACTCTTTATAATTTAAAGAAACAAGTAGATATTGATTATGATTATTATAATAATATTGCAACGACTTTTAAATCTCAATATGGAGTTGATGCTGATAGTTATTTAGATGTTTATTTAAATGTTTATAATAATCTTAATGACTATAAAGAACTACCTACATTAGGACAAATATCTGTTGAAATACCTTTATCTAAAAAAGCTATTGAAATTAAATTAAATACGCAGGAATTAAATAAAAAAGTAGAAAAAACGATAGTCACTAAATGTTTTAAAATTAATAATGGTTTTAAACTCTTAATAGGAACAATCATTCTTTTAATATCATCATTCTTTTTATGGTTAGTCCTTACTAATATAACATTACATAATAAAAAGATAAGTAAGTCTGATAAATTAATAAATAAAATTCTAAAAGAATATGATCGTTTAATAGTAGAAACTTCTACTTCTATAGATTTTAATGATTATAATATTTTTGTAATAGAAAGTTTTAATGAATTAGTGGATGTTCGGGATAATTTACAACTACCAATTATGTTTTTAGATCTAAAAGACCAAGGAATTGCGCAATTTTATGTCTTACAAGATAATAATTTATACTTGTATACAATTGACAAAAAGAAGGTAAATAAAGCTAAAAAGGGTTAATTATGAAACGAAAAGTAATAATAAAAAATAATAAAGGATATTGGTATGGAATATTAATTACTCTTCTTTTTGTGGTATTCTTAAGTATTGGTTTTTCGGCTTTTCAGAATAATTTAACTATTGAGAATATTGGTGTTAATGTGCAAATAGATAAGGATATTCGGGTTACGGGGGTTAAGATAAATACGGTAGAAAATGCTAATAGTTATTATGAAGAGTATAATGTTTCTAATATATATAGTAGAGTTAAATTAAATAGTAATAGTTCTTATATTATTTATGATGTTGAAGTATCTAATCTAGGGAATATTCCAATGGCTATAAGAGATATAAGTTTAGATAATAGTAATCTTCAATATGAACTTTTAGATTATAAGTTAAAAGATAAAGTATGTGTTGGAGAGGAGTGTTCTTTAGGGATTAAGAAAAGTATTAAGATAAAGATTTCTTATAAAGAAGGAGTAAGTATTAGTGATGAGCCTATTTCTTTTGTTTTAAATTTTCAATTTGGAAGAATATTTAATGTTAGTTATTTTGATATTCTAAATAGTGGGGATTTACCTAAAGAAGCTATAGAGGGAGATACTTTTAAAGTTAAGATTATTAGTGATAGTGATTATGTTTTAAAAGTGTTTATGAATAATAAATTACTTTCTAGTAATAGTTATGAATATGATGGGAATTATTTAAAGATAGATAATGTGACGGGAGATATTAAGATTTATTCTAAGTTACCTATATGTCAAAGAGCAACATATCTTCATACAGAGGAGTGTGTGGGTTCTTATTGTAAAGGATTAGGAACTACTGTTGATGGTAAGTATATTATTACTTATGGTTCTTTAGGGACTAGTGGAGTTTTAAATTCTGGGGATGCTTTTGATTGCGATGTTAATGGTGATGGAATTTATGATGCTACTAAAGAAAGGTTTTATTATTTATTTGCTAATGATGATGTTTCGCTTTTGATTTATTATAGTAATGTGACTTTAGGAGAACCTAGTAATGGTAAGTATGTTTCTTATGATGATAATGGTGAGAATTGGAATGGTCCGGTAAGTGCTATTTTACAACTTCCTACTAAAGAGCAATGGAGTAATGTTAGATTAATTAATGAAAAAAGAGCTTTGATTAATGAGTATGGTACTAATAAGTTAAAGGATAATCATACTTTACCAAGTGCTTTTAGTTATGAAAAATATGCGGCTCGATTATTAAGCTTTAACGAATTAAGAACCTTAGCGGGAACTTATATTCCTACCTGGCAAAATGGGGAATTAAATGCCAATTTATAATTAGCGGAAAATACTAATTTTACGAGTAAAAATACTTCTAATTTTGATGGCTATTGGTTAGAAACACCTCGTTTTACGCCGGCTAATTATTCTTGGTTTTTCTATGCTACGGCAAGGCGCGTTCACAGTGCTCCGGCTATAAAAAATGATATCTTAGGGGTAAGACCGGTTATTGAAGTTTATAAGAGTGATATTTATTATTAATAAAAAGACTTGTCGAAATGACAAGTCTTTAACTATCTAAAGTAGATAAAGATAAATAAGGCTACTAAAACACAGTAAATAGAGAATTTCCATAGTTTTCCGTTTTTAACAATCTCTGATAACCACTTATAAGTAAAGTAAGTAACTATTCCAGCGGCTACCATTCCTAGGAAATATCCAAGTAAGAGATTAGAAGCAATTCCTGATTTAACAATGTCTATACTACTTAGTCCGAAAGAGGCCACTGAGACGGGAAAATACAACATAAAGGTGTATTTTAGAGAAGATTCTCTATTTAGACCACATAGTAAGCAACCTACTAGAACCATCCCACTACGAGATAATCCAGGAAGAAGAGCACACATTTGGAATAAGCCAATGATGATAGCATCCTTATAGGTTATCTCATTATCTTTTTTCTTCCCCTTACTAGATTTAACTAAGAATAGGGCTAAAGCTGTAATTAGAAGCGCAAATCCTACTTCCTTAACACTAGCAATAGCTTCAATCTTATCTTTGAATAATAAACCTATAATACCTACAGGGATAGAACCCACGACAATAAGCATACAATATTTAAAGTCATCATAATACTTCTTTTTATCTTTTTTATCACCAAATAAATACTTAAAGAAACTACTAACTAATCTAACGATATCTTTCCAAAATATTATTAAAATAGCAATAAAAGAGCCAAAATTAACCATAACTTCAAAGTTTAAATCATTAAACATATTAGTATTAAATAGTTCTCTAAAGATAAGTAAATGACCACTACTAGAGATAGGTAGAGGTTCAGTTAATCCTTGGATAATACCAAGAATTATGTATTTTATTAATTCCATATCAAATCACCTAGTTAATTATATAATAAATTATTAAAAATAGAAATATGTTTTCCTGATAATTAGGTATTTCTAGGGAAATATTGACTTTATATATAAAGTGTAATATTCTAAGACTGCTAGGATTTAGAAAAATTATGGGTGGTGTTTATATGCATAATAAAGTATTAATAGTAGAAGATGATAGTGATATTGTAGAATTATTAAGATTATATTTAGAGAGTAATAATTATATTACAAAGGATGCTAGTGATGGTAAAGTGGCTTTAAATCTTTTAAAAGAAGAGGAGTTTGATATTGCTCTTGTTGATATTATGTTACCAAAGATGGATGGTTACTCGCTTATAAAAGAAGTAAGGACGTTTAGTAATATCCCAATAATTATTATTTCGGCTAAGACTGCTGATATGGATAAAGTATTAGGTTTAAAGTTAGGGGCTGATGCTTATATAACTAAACCATTTAATCCTTTAGAAGTTATTGCTTATGTTGAGGCTATTCTGCGGAGATTTTTAAAACTAGGAACGGGAGTTTTGGTTGATGTTTATAAAGTAGGGAATCTTTCCTTAGAAATGGATAAATATATTTTAAGAAAAGAGGAGGAAATTATTCCTTTGACATCAACCGAAATGAAAATGATGGTTATGTTTATGCAAAATCCGAACCGCGTATTTACTAAATCCCAAATATATGAATATATTAATGGCGACTACTGTGATAGTGATGATAATACGATGATGGTGCATATCTCTAATTTAAGAAGTAAAATTGAAAGTGATCCTGCTAATCCTAAATATATATTGACAGTAAGAGGACTTGGATATAAATTGGTGGCTTATGAAGAAAAATAAAAGTCTTATAATGATTTGTTTAATTCAATTTTGGGTTTTAACTCTCTTAATAGTAACCTTTTGTTTTATTAGTAATTATCTAAGTAATAGTCTTTTAGAGAAGAGTTTTCCGACTATTTATGATTTACTAGACTATGAAGAAGCTTTAAAGGATGATAATTTTCTTCGGATACCTATTAAAAGTCTGAGAAGTAGTAATTTTGCTATTTATGATGATTCGCTAAATTTATTATATACTTCGGATGCAAGAATCTCTTCTAGTTTAAGTAAAGATGATATCGCTTTTATTAGTAATTATGCTAATAATGTCTATTATGATATGATTTCTTTAAAAGATGAGGATGGTAATTTAACTTATGAATTATATGAAAATAGTTATGATGAAGATACTTCTAGTGAAATTACTACCGGTTATGTTGAACTTAATTCTCATTATGAAGTAATGGGAGGTAATTTGTTTAAAGATTATACTTCTTTTACGAAAAGACAATTAGAGCTTATAAGAGGAGTTTATTCTAGTAATGAAAGTATTGAAAAGTATGTTTATGAGACTAATAATAAAGAAAAAAGAACTCTTATCTTTGTTGGACCTAATTTTAATACGGATACTTATAATTCGGCTATTAAAAAGAGTAAGATGGTCTTTATAATTGGTATTCCTTTAATTGCTCTTCTGATTATTATTAGTTCATGGTTATTTATAAAGAGAATGAAGAAGTATTTAAATACGTTCTGTCTTGCTATTTGTAAGTATCAAAATGGTGATAAGTTAGATATTACTAGTAATAATTTACCCAAAGAATTTAAAGAAATAACGGATAGTTTTAATGAACTAATGGCAAGACTTAATAAAGCCTTAGAAGAGAAAATGCAAATGTATCAAGAACGGCAAAGAATTATTGCGGATGTCTCTCATGATTTAAAGACTCCTTTAACAGTAATCCAGGGCTATTCTAAAGCATTTATTGATGGTTTAGTGCCGGAAAATAAGAAAAATCAATATCTAAATGCTATCTATAATAAAAGTATTTTAGCTGTAAATCAGTTAGAAAGTTTATTTTCTTATATTAATATGGAACATCCGGAATATAAACTAAATAGGGAAAGAATAGACATCAATAGTAAGACTAAAGATTATTTAGCAGAAAAATATAATGAAATTTCTTTAAATAAATTTAATTTAGAAGTAGATATTTCTGATAAGGAAAACTATGTTAATGTTGATTTTAATGCTTTTAAAAGAATATATGATAATTTAATTAGTAATACAATGAAATATAATCAACCCGGTGTAACAATATATTTTCAAATTACCACGGATAAGAATTATGTTTATCTAAATATTGGTGATAATGGAATTGGGGTTGCGGATAATATTAAGGATACTATTTTTGATGCTTTTGTTACAAGTAATAAGGCGCGAACAAGTGGTAAGGGGTGTGGTCTTGGGATGGCTATTGTTAGAAGATTAGTGGAATTAAATGATGGGGTAATTGTTCTAAAACAGCGTAAAGGTAAATGGAAAACGCACTTTTTAATCAAGTTAAAAAAGATTTCTTAAGAAAAATTAAGGTAAAGTTTATATTATTTTAAACTTTACCTTTTAAAATAATACTTGTGATTTTTATGAATAATGTATTAGAATATTTAGAAAATATTGATGTTAATAATCAAAAGGGAATAAAAGATCTTAAAGACTATATTTCTTATCAAGATTTAAAAATAATTAGTAAAAGAATAGGAACCTTTCTTATAAGAAAAACGGCTAGTCGTAAGGCAATTCCTATTTATATGGAAAAAGGGGCTAAATGTGTTTCCTTGTTTATGGGTAGTCTTTATGCGGGATGTTTTTATACCCTTTTAAATACGGATTTACCGGCTAAAAGATTAAAAGATATTATGAATGTTTTAGAAAGTGATATTATTTTAACGGATAATGATCATCTAAAGACAATTAAAGAAATATTTCCTGAGAAAAGTATTTATTGTTATGAAGATATGATTAACTCGGATATTGATTTATCTTTATTAAGTAAAAGAAGAGAAAATTCTTTAAGTGGGGACCCTGTTTATGCTAATTTTACTAGTGGTTCGACCGGAGTACCTAAAGGGGTTTTAATTAGTCATGATAATATTATTTCTTTTATTGATACTTTTACCGCGACTTTTAATATAAGTAAGAATGATTGTATTGGCAATCAAGCTCCTTTTGATTTTGATGTATCAGTTAAAGATATTTATAGTGCTTTAAAGACGGGGGCTATGCTTGTAATTGTTCCCAAAGAATATTTTTCTCAACCTGCTTTATTACTTGATTATTTAGAGGATAATAAGGTTACTGCTCTTGTTTGGGCCGTTTCTGCTTTATGCTTAGTTTCTAGTTTTCATGGACTTAATTATAAGAAACCCCAAATGATTAATAAAATTTTCTTTAGTGGTGAGGTTATGCCAGTTAAACACTTAAATAATTGGCTCCAAGCTTATCCTAAGGCTTTATTTGTTAATTTATATGGACCTACTGAGATAACTTGTAATTGTACTTATCATATAATTGATAAACAAAAGAATTATGATATCATTCCTATTGGACGAGCCTTCTTAAATCACCAAGTGTTCTTAATAGATAATAATAACTTAGAAATAAAAGATGATGATATCAAAGGAGAAATTGTTGTAAAGAGTAAAACCGTGGCTTTAGGATATTATAATGACTTAGTAAGAACTAAAAGAGCTTTTATTCAAAATCCTCTTAACAATAAGTATTTAGATATCGTTTATAAAACGGGGGATTTAGGGTATTATCATAATGGGGAGTTATATTTTGCTGGTCGGCGTGATTTTCAAGTTAAGTATATGGGACATCGGATTGAATTAGAAGAAATTGATAAAAATATAACTAATATACCTGGTATCATTAGAAGTACTACTTTATTTATTCTTGAAAAAGAAAAGTTAGTTTGTTTTTATGTCGGGACTATAGAGAAAAAAGAATTATATAGTAATTTAAAGAAGGATTTACCCTTATTTATGGTTCCTACTAAGTATTATAAACTTGATAATATGCCATTAACTAAGAATGGTAAAGTTGATAGAGGGGAGTTAAAAAGACTATATGAAAAAGATTTATGAGGAAGTTTTAGCAAGAGTTAATACTCCTTGTTATGTATTTGATATTAAGGAATTAAAAAGACGAATTTCTTATTTACAAGATAGTTTACCATCTAAGATTGATTTATGCTTTGCTTTAAAAGCAAATCCATTTCTAGGAGAAGTCTTAAAAGATATAGTAAGTAAATTTGAACTATGTTCTTATGGAGAATATAAGATTGCTTCTAGTAGTGGGATTAAACCTGCTAAAATGGTGATTTCTGGAGTCTATAAAGATTATGAGGGTTTAAAAGAAATATTAAGTCAAAAAGATTCTAAAATTCTAATAACGGTTGAAAGTTTTAGCCAATTAAATTTAATTGAAAAGATTGGGGAAGAATTAAAAATAACCGTTAAAGTCTTATTGAGAGTAACTAGTAATAATCAATTTGGACTTAGTAAAAATGAAATAATAAAGATTTTAGAACAACGTTATTCTTATCAATATTTAAATATCGTGGGATTACATTATTTCTCGGGTACGCAGCATTTCTTACTTAAACATATTAAGAAAGATATTCTTTATATAGATAATTTCTTACAAGAATTAAAAAATAATTTGGGTTATTTAGCCGAAGAATTAGAACTTGGTTTAGGTTTACCAGTAAGTTATTTTCAAGAAGAAAAGGATTTTTCCGAAAAAAATTTACTAAAAGAAGTTTCTACTTCTTTAGAAAATATGACTTATCAAGGGCATATTACTTTAGAATTAGGGCGAAGTATAGCGGCTTCTTGCGGCTCTTATTTAACCAAAGTTGTTGATTTAAAAGAAAATGATGTAGGTAACTTTGCTCTTGTTGATGGGGGGATTAATCATATTACTTATTATGGTCAGATGATGGCAATGAAACATCCTTATGTTTTGTTGTATCCTAAAAGAGAAGGAAAAAAAGAATCTTATAATGTTTGTGGTAGTTTATGTACGATAAATGATATTTTAATTAAAGATTTTCAAGTAAGTAATCTTAAAATAGGGGATGTTTTGGTGTTTTTACGAGTGGGGGCATATGCCATGACCGAAGGGATTAGTTTGTTTTTAAGTAGAGCTTTACCTAATGTTGTTTTAGTTAACGATAATCATATTAAAGTGGTGCGAAACAATGTTTTAACTTATCCTTTTAATATGGCTAGAAAGGAGAAATAAAATGGAAAAATTAATAGCAATGTTAGAAGAATTAAATCCAGAAGTTGATTATCAAACAGAAGAACACTTAATTGATAATCATTTACTAGATAGTTTAGCTATTCTTTCTTTAATCGGAGATATTGAAGATGAATTCGATGTAGAAGTACCAACAGTTGAAATTATCCCTAGTAACTTTAATAGTGCTAAAGCTATTTGGGCTTTAATTCAAAAATTAGAGGAAGAATAATATGCAGTATTGTGATTTAGGTTATGTTGGTCTTTTTTTGCCCTTGGTAATTATTATTTACTTTATAGTTTTCCCCAAGCATCGTTATAAAGTCTTATTAGGAGCTAGTTTCATCTTCTTTTATCTTTTAAGTAAAAAGTTAATTGTTTATTTATTGTTTTCTGGGCTTTCTATTCATCACTTTGGTTTATGGTTATCTCATCTCAAATCTTTAAAAAAGGAAGAATTAAAGACTACGGAAGATAAAAAAGAAGTAAAAGAAAAATATAAACGTCAAGAAAATAAAGTCTTATTACTTGCCATCTTAATTCATTTAGGACTTCTAATAATCCTAAAATATTCTAGTTTTATAGGAAATAATATTAATAATTTCTTAAGTCTAATTCACTTAAATTATCAATTAAAAGTACCTCATTATATTATGCCAATTGGTATATCATTTTATACTTTAGAAGCTTTAAGTTATATTATAGATGTTAAAAATGAGACAATAGAAGCCGATGATAATCTAGGAAGATTAATGCTTTATCTTTCCTTTTTTCCTAGTATTATGGAGGGCCCTATCAGCCGTTATAAAGACACAGCAACTAAGTTATATAGTGGTGCTCCTATTAGTTATCGTAATTTAACTAATGGTTACCAAAGAATTCTTTTTGGAATGTTAAAGAAAATGGTCGTAGCTGATCGTCTTAATATCATTGTAAAAAATATCTTTAGTAATTATCCCAGTTTAGGGGGAGCAATTATCTTGGCGGGAGCAATATTTTATACCATTCAACTATATATGGACTTTTCAGGAACAATCGATATTGTAATTGGCAGTGCTGAAATATTTGATGTTAAATTACCCGAGAACTTTAAACAACCGTTTTTTTCTAAAAATATTAGTGAGTTTTGGACTAGATGGCATATTAGTCTAGGAGCTTTTCTTCGTGATTATATTTTTTATCCTCTATCTTTGTCTAAACCTTTAAAGAAATTAACCGCCTGGGGACGCAAACGTTTTGGTAATTATTTTGGCCCGCTTTTAAGTGGGGCATTAGCACTACTAGTTGTTTGGCTTTTAAATGGATTATGGCATGGAGCGGCTTGGAATTATATTTTCTTTGGGCTATATCATTTTACTTTAATAATTCTGGCAGATTTATTTTCTCCTTTAATTCTTAAAATTCTAAAGATATTTCACATCAATAGAAATAATTTTTTCTATCGAACATTTGAAATGTTTAAGACAACAATTTTAGTAATCTTTGGGGAATTATTCTTTCGAGCTCACGGGCTTCAAGCCGGATTACAAATGTTTAAGAAGATTTTTACGGCTTTTGACTTAACTAATTTTAAAGAAAATATTTTGAAGCTAGGTTTAGATAAATATGATTTTAGAATAATTATAGTTACTTTATTAATTGTATTTGTTGTTAGTGTTTTAAAAGAAAAACAAATTAATATTAGAGAAGCTATTAGGAAAAAGCCAGTTTATATTCGTTGGACTTTATATTACGCTTTAATATTATTTATTATTATATTTGGCGCTTATGGGGATGGTTATGTACCTGTTGATCCGCTTTATGCTAACTTTTAGGAGGTATCATGAAAAAAATATTAAAGATTGTTAGTTTTATTCTTATATTATTTTTGTTACTAATGATATGTTCTTATATTTTAAGTCCTAAAAATAATGGGATTCTTAGTACGGATAAACATATTGATAATGCGAGTGGTCCTTTAGCGGAAAAAGAAAATTCTATAGATGCTTTAGTGGTAGGAGATAGTGAATCTTTTGCTGCTATTAGTCCTTTAGAAATTTATAAAGAATATGGTTATACTATGTATGTAAGTGGTACTTCAGGTCAATATTTATATGATAGTTATAATTATCTTCTTAAAGCTCTTAGTAAACACCAATTAAAAGTGCTTATCTTAGAGACAGATGCAATATATCGTCAAATTCCCCTTAGTTATAATCTTCGTTATTGGTTGGGAGAATTCATTCCTGTATTTCATTATCATAATCGTTGGAAACAGATGACTATTAAAGATTTAAATAGTAAAATAAATTATAACTATACAGATACTTTTAAAGGCTATGACTTTAGTTTAAATATTAATCCTGCCACTAATACTAATTATATGGAATATACTGAAGCCAAAGAAAAGGTTGATAAGATAAATGAGTACTATTTAGACTTAATTAAAGATAAGTGTAAAGAAAATAATATTACGTTTATTTTACTTAGTACTCCTAGTACAGTTAATTGGAATTATCGTCGTCATAATGGTATAAAGCAATATGCTAAACGAAATAAAATTAAGTATCTAGACTTAAATATTGATAATAAAGCGCAAATTGATTGGAGTAAAGATACTAGAGATATGGGTGATCATCTAAACTATTATGGGGCTTATAAAGTTAGTGCTTATTTAGGAAAATATCTAAGTAAGTTAAAAATTCTAGAAGACCATCGTGGTAATGACTATTATTCTTCTTGGGATAGTGCTTTAAAGCCTTATCAAGATGAAGTAAAGAAAGCTAATCCATAGCAATTATTAGGAGAGTTAATAGCTCTCTTTTTTAAGTATATTAGTAATCATTATAACTAAAATAACTATAAAAATAATATATTTTAGTATGAATAAGTTATTTATGAAGTTAATTAGTACTTTATTTATTAGTAATTACCTAGTATTTATTATTCTTAATCTTAATATGTTAATATGTGGTTATAGTTTGTTTGAATATTTTAGGTATATTATCTTTAATCTGTGGTTTATTTTATTTCTTTTAGGTGTATATTGTTTAATAAAAGTATGATATCATCTTGATAAGAGGTGATGATATATGAAAAAGTTAGTTGGATGTTTAGGTTTATTGCTATTATGTGGCTGTTCTTGGGATAGAATAGTCGAAGAGGAAAAGAAGGAAGAACTAGTTAATTACGTGGAAATTACTAAGACTAGTGATAATAAACGGGTATTTAGTAGTACCGATGAAATTACTTATAAAAGTGATAAGAAAAATATTATTGATGAACTTAAGAAGGGAAATATTTCTATTGAAGAATTAATCAAGGAGTTAGAACTTTACTCGGCACTTAATGATGGTGGCACTAGTGTTTATAAAGATAAGAATGGTCTTTTTGATAAGGATATTTATGTTTATAAGTGTCATCGAATTAAGAGTTCTAGTGATAATGATTATATTGAAGATTATTATATTTCTATAGATGAAAAATATACAGGTATTTGTGAGAAAAATTAATTTTAAATACATAACTAGAAATTTCTTATATATGGACCACCACATTCCCATATTTTAAATAATTACAATAAATAATAAGTATTCATTGAAAAAAAGTGGTGGTAGTGTCAGTAAAATTCAATGGATACTTAGGAGAATGTATATTTTCTAAGAAATAATTCATATTATTAATAGTAGTATAGAATTTTAAAAGGCAAAAAACTTGCAAATCAAAAAAATTATGTTATACTACTAGTGAAAGAACTTGATTGTTCTTAAATAAAAAAAGAGATACATTTGGCTTCTCATGTTAAGTGTTTCTCAGTCCGAATTTACGTTTGAGAAGCACCTATTCATCACTAAGATGTGTAGGTACTTCTCGTTTTTGTTTAAAAACTATTTCCTTCTGATGGAATTTATAATTTCGTCTGTGAAGACTAAAATTATTATGAGTATAATTAAATACTCCATAAGAAATTCCTTTCATAGGACCACCTCCCTCCATTTATTAATAAAATAATATATGGACCGAGAGTGAAGCACCTAACAGTCAAATGTATCTGGTTATAATAATACCATATGGTCGGAAGAAAAGCTATATTAATTTTATAAAAATTAAGGCAAGTTAGAAGAATTTCTAAGATGTATATTTTCTAAGAAATAATTCATATTATTAATAGTAGTATAGAATTTTAAAAGGCAAAAAACTTGCAAATAAAAAAATTATGTTATACTACTAGTAGTGAAAGAACTTGATTGTTCTTAAATAAAAAAGAGATACATTTGGCTTGGTATGTTAAGTGTTTCTTTAGTCCAATTTGTATTGTAGAGAGATACCTATCCAGTGATGAGTAGGTGTTTTTCAAATTATAATATAATTGATATATTACTTTTTGATGTTAAGTTTGTGTCTAGTAATGCGTTTGTTGCTAATAATTATTGCATTTTATTTATTATTAAGATACAATTTTTAGTAGAAAAGAGGGAAATTTATGGATCAAAATAAAGATTCTAGTTTTGCATATGCTCACTTTAATGAGACAATTTATGAAACGGATACAAATGATAGAGGAGAACTCGTTCAATTAGTTGAACCAATCTATAAAGGAACAACAAATTTAATGGGAGTTGATAGTTATAATAGTTTAAATAATGAATTTGCTAGTAGGATGACAGGCGGTGTCATAAAAGAAGATAATTTGTTGAATGTCTTAAATTATATTTACGATGGTTTGAAAAGTGATATCGAAAAAATGCCAGAATTGGATGAAGATCTTGCTTGGTATTATAGTTATGTAAGGTCAAATTTTGAAAGAGATGGTCATTTAAGACCAGATGATATGACAGTTGAAAAAATAAGTGATTTAGGTAATAAGATATTTTCATTACAAGAAAAAGTTAGAAGAGCTCAAATCAGAAGTATGCAACAAACTAATCATACAAGATAGGAAAATTGCTTAAGAGAATAAGTCTACTAAAGACATATTATTCATATAGTTATTTAGGTGATAACTAATGAAGAAATGTTTATGGTTACTTATTCTTTTTTTAATACCTTTAAAAGTTATGGGAAGTTCTAGTTACATAGTAATGGATGGGGATAGTAAGAGGGTTTTAGAAGGAGATAATATTCATTTAGAGAAGTTAATTGCTAGTACTTCTAAGATTATGACTGCTTTAATAGCTATAGAAAATGGTAATCTTGATGAAGAAGTAATTGTTTCTAAAGAAGTATTAAAGGCTTATGGTTCGAATGTATATATTGAGATGGGGGAAAATATTACTTTAAGAGATTTATTGTATGGGTTACTTTTAAGAAGTGGGAATGATTGTGCGATAGAGATAGCTTATAAGATAAGTGGGAGTATGGAAGAGTTTGTTAGTCTTATGAATAGAAAGGCTAAAGAGTTAGGGATGGAACATACTAATTTTATTAATTCTAGTGGTCTTGAAGATGAGAATAAGTTAGGTAATACTTCAACAGCTTATGATATGGGACTTCTTATGAGTTATGCTATAGATAATGATACTTTTAGAGAAATAAGTGGTACTAAAAGACATGTGGTTACTACTAACTATAAGACTTATGATTGGCATAATAAGAATAAACTTTTAAGTAGTTATAAATATACGATAGCAGGGAAAACGGGGTTTACTAAATTAGCTAGAAGAACTTTAGTAACAGCAGCACTTAAAGATGAGAAAAGATTAGTAGTAGTAACTTTAAATGATCCTGATGACTTTAGTAATCATAAATATTTATATGAGAAGAATTTTAAGAAATATAATAAAGTGAATTTACTTAAGAAAGGCAAGATTACGGTAGATAATAATCCTTTCTATGATAATTTATATATTGATAAAGATATAAGTATCTTACTTACTAGTGAAGAAGAAAAGAAAGTAGAAATAAATTATGAATTGGATAAGAAAGAGAATTTTCAAGATGATGAGGTTGTGGGAAAGGTTTTAATTAAATTAGATGGGAAAGTTATAGGAAAAGAGTCTATCTATGTAAAAAAGAATGATATTACAAATGATCAAAAGAAGAAGAGTTTTTGGGAGAAGTTATTAGATATTATTATCTTTTGGAGGTAATGGTGATTAATGTTATTTGGTTATTTTTAGTTGGAAGTGCTATTATCTATAGTATTTTAAGTGGTAATGGTAGGGAGTTAACGTCAAGTATTTTGGCTTCTTTGAATAGTGGATTTTCTTTGATTATTAATATGGCTCCAATGATTATTTTGTGGTTAGGACTTATGAAGTTAGCAGAAGATAGTGGGCTTTTAGAAAAGTTTGGGAGGATAATAAGACCTTTTTTAACGAAGCTATTTCCAAGTTTAAAAAAAGATTCTAAAGCCATAGATTATGTGGCTTCTAATATAGCTTGTAATATGTTAGGGATGGGGTCGGCGGCTACTCCGTTTGGACTTAAAGCTATGCAGGCTATGCAAGAAGAAAATAGTAATAAAGATGTAGCTAGTGAAGCAATGATTACTTTTTTAGTGTTAAATACAGCCGGAGTAACTATTATTCCTACAACCGTAATAGCACTTCGAAATGCTTATGGAAGTATAGATGCTAGTAGAATTATTTTACCTAGTATTATAGCAACTTTTATTTCTTCGTTTTGTGGTTTAACAATGGATTATTTTATTCGAAAGAAAAAATATAAAAGAAAGGACTGATATTTTTTGAGTTTGTGTATTCCTATAGTGGTCTTAGTAATAATCTTTTATAGTTATTTTAAGAAAATTGATGTTTATCAAGGGTTTTTAGAGGGGGCTTCTGAGGGAATTAAAGTGGTTTTTGAGATAGCCCCGGCAATTTTAGGAATGGTATTTGCTATTAATTTGTTTGTTAGTAGTGGAGTTTTAGAGTTTTTATTAAGTCCTTTTCAGGGAATATTTAAAAGTTTTAATTTACCTAATGAGATTGTAAGTATGGCTCTTTTAAGGCCGGTTTCGGGGAATGCTTCTTTAGCTATTATGAATAATATTTTTAATAAATACGGAGTAGATTCGTTTTATGGGTTTTTAGCTAGTGTGTTACAGGGGTGTACGGATACGACTATTTATGTTTTGGCTCTATATTTTGGTAGTGTTAAGATTAGTAAAAGTAGGTATGCTTTGAAGGTAGGGTTGTTTGCTGATTTTTGGGGAATTATGGCGGCGTTTATTTTATGTAATTTTTTATTTTAGTAGTTAAAAAATCGGCAAATTTTTACGAAAAGTTCTTAGATTATGTTGACTTGGAGGATAAAAAATGATAAATTATAAATACCTTGAAAAAAGTGTAAGCTTTTTTTGAAGGAAGTAAACAATTTTTATTGACAAATAAGTGATAAAATGGTATATTTTGAAATGTATGTACGGACGCTTAGCTCAGTTGGTTAGAGCACCTGCCTTACAAGCAGGGGGTCATAGGTTCGAGTCCTATAGCGTCCACCATTATTTTGCCGACTTAGCGTAATTGGTAGCGCAACTGACTTGTAATCAGTAGGTTGGGGGTTCGATTCCCTCAGTCGGCACCACTTTTTGGAGGGATAGCGAAGTGGTCAAACGCGGCAGACTGTAAATCTGTTCCTTCGGGTTCCATAGTTCAAATCTATGTCCCTCCACCACTTATTATTGCCTCGTAGCCAAGTGGTAAGGCATCAGACTTTGACTCTGACATTCCGATGGTTCGAGTCCATCCGAGGCAGCCATTTTATTTATTTGTATTTATGTCTCGTTAGCTCAGTAGGTAGAGCATTTGACTTTTAATCAAAGGGTCGGGGGTTCGAGTCTCCCACGAGACACCATTTGATAATTAAAGCCCGATAGTTCGGACTTTTTTTGATGCTTTAAATAATTTTTTTGAAAAATAAAACAAATTTCGGTTGCAAATAGTAAAAAAAACTCAATTTGTTGCAAAAATTGCATAATATTACCTTAAATGTCATAATATTTAATTGACTTTGAATAATTTGATATGCTATAATTTATTTGTTGCTGAAAAGCAAATGGAGGAATACCCAAGTTGGTTGAAGGGACTGGTCTTGAAAACCAGCAGGTCGTGTAAGCGGCGCTAGGGTTCGAATCCCTATTCCTCCGCCATTTCTTAATTATATATCGCGGAGTAGAGCAGCCCGGTAGCTCGCGAGGCTCATAACCTTGAGGTCATTGGTTCAAATCCATTCTCCGCAACCATTTGGTTCGTTAGTCTAGAGGCCTATGACGCCTGCCTGTCACGCAGGAGACCACGGGTTCGAATCCCGTACGAACCGCCATTTATGGCTTCATAGCTCAGTCGGTAGAGCAGAGGACTGAAAATCCTTGTGTCGCTGGTTCAATTCCCGCTGGAGCCACCATGGAGATAAATAATACCCCAATTACTGGGGTTTTTTAATGCCTTAAATTAATTTACATCTTAATTACATCTTAAAATTATTGATTTTATCTTTCAAACACACTCTAAACACACTTTTATAAAAAGATGATATAATTAAAGATATGAATGCCAATATGACATTTGAATAAATAATTTTGTTAAATTAAATGAAATCTATGACATATTTTAAGTCTTTGACTTAAAGTGCTATATGTAATAGCAAATTATCTCTAATGCTATATTATAAGAGAGATTATGGGAATTAAAGGTGGTATAATGAATCAAGAAAAGTTTGGAAAATTAATTAAAGATATTAGAAAAAAGAATAACTTGACGCAAAAACAGTTAGCGGATAAATATAATGTTACTTATCAAGCGGTTAGTAAGTGGGAAAATGGTTTAAATATGCCCGATACAGCTTTAATGCTAGAGATAAGTAAAGATTTTGGTATTAGTTTAGAGGGGTTATTAGATTGTAAGAATGAGAAAAAAATTAACAAGAAGAAAATTATTATTATAAGCGGTGTAGTTTTAAGTATTATAGTTTTACTTGGAGTATTGATTATTATATTTAAACCATTTTCTAAAGATAATGATTTTCAATTTAAGACTTTTTCCACGGAGTGTAAAAATTTTACTATTTCTGGAAATATTTCTTATAATGAAAAAAAAGCTGCTATCTATGTTACTAATATAAAGTATTGTGGAGCAGATGATCCGGTGGAATATAAAAAGATAGAATGTAGTTTATACGAGAAGAATGGTGATTTAGTTCGTAAGATTAGTAGTTATGAATCGCAACAAGAAAATATAAAATTACAAGAGTTTTTAGAAAATATTACTTTATCAGTAGATAATTATGATCGAACTTGTAAAGAATATCAGAGTGATAGTTTTTATTTACTTATTAAGGCTACTACTGATAATGATAAAATAACTACTTATGAAATTCCTTTGAAATTAGATGAGTGTAATTAAGAATTTTATTACTCTATAAGATAAAATTTTAGGAATTAGAAAGAGGAGATTATGGATAAGTTTGTTTGGAAAGTGGTTAATGGTTTATTTCTAAAAAACCCTTTATTTTGGTTATTTGTTCTTTTAGTTATTATAGCTGTTCTTTTTTATAAAAGAATTGTTGGTTTTATGGGCGAATTATGGACTAAGGAAGCTCTTTTTAAACTAGATAAGAATGAATATAAGATTCTAAATGATATTATGATTGAGATTGATGGTATTACTCATCAAATTGATCATGTAATTGTTAGTGAATATGGAATTTTTGTCATTGAAACAAAGCAGTATAATGGTTATATTACGGGTAGTGAATACGATAAAAATTGGTGCTTAAAGGCAGGAGGTAAAAAAATTTATATTAACAATCCTATGCATCAAAACTATGGACATGTTATTGCTCTTAGTAAGAAGCTTAATTTATCACAAGAAAAGTTTATACCCCTTATTTGTATTCCCAGCACAGCGAAAGTAAAGGTAAAATCTCAAATACCAGTTGCTAGAAATTATAATTTAGTAGATATTATTAAGGGTTATCAAGATAAAATTATAGAAGAGCCAGAAAAAATTTTAGAAATATTAAAACAGTCTAACATTTTGGACAAAGAAAAGAGGAAAAAGCACATTAAGTATGCTAAAGAAGTTGCGGAGTCCAAAAAAGAAAATAGCATTGGTAAGTGTCCAAAATGTGGTGGTACTTTAGTTTTAAGAACTGGTAAATATGGGGAATTTCTAGGATGTAGTAACTATCCTAAGTGTAAATTTATGCAAGAAAAAAGTATTAGCCAATGTCGTTAATACTTTTTTCTTGTTTAAAATTCTTTTAAAATCTTAAAGTATTCAATGATTACTTCATCGTCATCTTTAAAATCTTTTTGGGGATAAACATTCCTTATCTCTTTATATAATTTTGTTTCTTCTTTAGTAAATTTTATTAATAATTTAATATTATCTTCCTCATCGGCAATTAAGACTTTCTTATCAATAAAGCATTCCTTATTATGATTAGAAAACCATTCAAATACCATAAAATCTATTTTTCTAGGTAATATTTGTTCTAAAATAGAATTACTGATACGGTATATTCTAAGATTGCCATATTTCTTTTGATTTTTATTTCTATATCTACTTACAGGAATTTTTCTAGTTTTTTCAATATCTTTTAAACCAATAAATAGTAAGTATTTTTGTACTCTTCTTAAATAATGTAATTCTTGCTCACTATAAAATTTTTCATCTTCTTTGGGAATATTAAATGATTTGGGAAAATCGTATAAATGACGGACAACCTCATCAAATGAATGGGCATGACTATGTCCGTATGTAATTTTTACATCTTCTTGAGTACCGGTTATTATTTTGCAATTGAAAGAATAATATAACCCCGTAAATGCGATATCGGCTAAGGCATCGGTAAGTGTGGAATTAACTTCTGGATACTTTTCATTATTATTACTAAAAAAGTGATTAGAATAATATACGTACTCAAAAGTTTGTCTTTCATCATCAAAGAAGGGAGTAGGTAAGTTATTCTTTTTAAATTTATCGTATCGTTTTTGGAAATCTATAAATTTATGCTCTTTCATAGTTTTTTTATAATTTATCATCGGCCATAAATAATATTTAATACTGATGATAATTATTTCCTCCTTAATAAAATTTTTGATTTTTATTTTAGTATAGCATAATTATAAAAAAAACAATCCAAAGATTGTCCTAAATAAATGGTGCCAAAGAAGGGACTCGAACCCCCAACCTTCTGATTACGATTCAGCTGCACTACCAATTGTGCTACTTCGGCAAGAAAAAAGGAGAAGTTATTAACTTCTCCTTAATAATCTAAATGGTGTCCCCTTAGGGATTCGAACCCTAGACCCACTGATTAAGAGTCAGTTGCTCTACCAACTGAGCTAAGGAGACATTTCGTTCGTACAAGAAAAATTCTAACACAATCAGCTAATTAATGCAAGTACTTATCTTGCGTTTTTTTGATATTTACTATATAATTTTCTTACGAAAGAAGTGGTTATTATGTTGGATTGTTTTATAGATGGGTTAATTGATACGTTAAAAGTATTTCCTTTTTTACTAATATCATTCTATATAATAGAGATTCTAGAACATAAGATTAATTCTAATAAGAGATTAGAGAGTTCGGGTAAATATGGTCCTATCTTAGGAAGTCTCTTAGGAATTATTCCTCAATGTGGAATAGCTAGTATTGCGACTAATTTATATGTCACAGGAATTATTACTTTAGGAACTTTAATTAGTGTTTTCTTATCGACTAGTGATGAGATGATACCTATTCTTCTTAGTGAGAAGGTTAGTATCAAGTTAATTCTTATTATCTTAGGGATAAAGTTAGTAGTGGGATTAGTTAGTGGTCTTTTGATTGATTTAGTTTATCCAAGGAAGATAAAGAGTCATTATGAGATATGTGAAGAGGAGCATTGTCATTGTGATGATCATAAGTTTATTTCGGCTTTTAAGCATACAATAAATATTTCTTTATTTATTTTAGTGATTAATGTTCTTTTGAATATGGTATTTAACTATGGACTTAATGATTACTTAAGTAGTTTACTTCTAAAGAATAGTGTCTTTAGTCCGATTATTACTAGTTTGATTGGGTTAATTCCTAATTGTGCTTCTAGTATTGTGATTACGAAGTTATATCTAGCTAGTTCGATTTCTTTTGGGAGTATGATTGCCGGACTACTTACTAATTCGGGGATAGCGTTGGTAGTTTTATTTAAGACTAATAAAAATGTTAAAGAAAATATTAATATTATTTTCCTTACTTATTTTATTGGAATTATAATAGGGATTATTCTTAATATATTACATATTGCCTTCTAAAAAAATTTTTTTTACATATTGCCAAATAAAAAAGGATACTGTATAATTATTAGTATAGGAGAAGATGAATATGAAAAATAAATTGAATAGAAACGGTTTTACATTAGTTGAGTTATTAGCAGTTATTGTTATTTTAGCAGTTTTAGCATTAGTAGCAATGCCAAATGTTACAAGATTAATGAATGATTCAAGAAAGAATGCATTTATTACAGAAGTAGAAAACTTTGTTACATATGCTCAAACTTCATATACTAATAGTCAAATTAATGGTACTATTAACAACAGTGCCGATGAGTCTCTTGTTCCAGGTCAAAAGTTTAATGAAAAGATGTATGATTATTATTGTGTAAGTTATGCTAAGTTAGTAAGTGGTGGTTTTATTCAAAAATCGAATGGCGATAATTATAAGGGTATTTTTGAAATTTATATGCCAACTGATGGTGCTTCTTCAAAAACTATAATTTATATGTCTAACGGAAGTTATCAAATTAATGGCTTGTCAATTAATAAACTGGCTAATAAATCTTATGAAGAGAAAACAGTTCAAACTGATTATGCGTTCTTAAATAGTAGTTCCCTTGAGTTATCTAGAAGTGCTTGCTATACAACACAAGGAACTGAATTAACTACTCATGCTAATGCGGCCTTAGGAGCTGCTTAAGACCTAAAAGGTCTTTTTCTTTGCCCTTTTTTTTGATAAAATTAATTGGAAAGAAGGTTTTAGAATGTTAATAATTGGTTCTCATGTATCTTTTGGCAAAGAACAGCTTCTTACTTCTGTTAAAGAGGCCATTTCCTATGCGGCAGATACTTTTATGTTTTATACAGGGGCGCCGCAAAATACGGTAAGAAAAGATATTGATTTAGCAAAAACAACTCAAGCTCAAAAATTAATGTTAGAAAATAATATTGATATAAATAAGGTTATTTGTCATGCTCCCTACATAGTTAATCCAGCGAGTAATGATTTAGTTAAGCAAGATTTTGCTGTTAGTTTTTTACAAGAAGAGATTAGAAGATGCAGTTTGATGGGGATTACAAAGATAGTATTGCATCCAGGGAGTGCTGTTAATGAGACGAGAGAAGAGGGCTTAAATAATATTATTAAAGTCTTAGATAGAGTTTTAGATAATCCTTATGATGTTATTATTCTTTTAGAGACTATGGCTGGTAAAGGGAATGAATGTGGGATTAATCTAGAAGAAATTAATTATCTTTTGAGAAATGTTAAAGATAATAGAAAACTGAGAGTATGTTTAGATACTTGTCATTTAAATGATTCGGGGATTGATATTACATCTTTTGATAGGTATTTAGATGATTTTGATAAGTTAATTGGTCTTGAAAGAATAGGATGTGTACATGTTAATGATAGTAAGAATCCTTTAGGAAGTCATAAAGATCGTCATGAAAATATTGGTTTAGGGACTATTGGCTTTAATAATATCTTAGGAGTTATATATAATCCGAGATTAGAGGGGATTCCTTTTATCTTAGAGACTCCTTATATTTCTAAGATAGATAATGAAAAAGAGAAAGTATATCCACCATATAAGTTTGAAATAGAGATGTTAAGACTAAAGAAGTTTAATACTCATTTACTAGAAGATATCAGAGAATATTATAAATAAAAAGAATAGAGATTCTTAAAGATTATTGTCTTTATCATCATCTATTCTTTTTTCATATTTAATATAAGAGTAAGTACTATTCTTACTACGGAGAGTCATTTGATTATAGATTTTATCTCTTAGAGATATGGCTTGTTCTTTTCTGGTAGGAAGATTATCGGGATAGAAGGGTCCATCAATATAAATAGTTATTTTAGGTCTTTTACTTAGTTTTCTTTTTTGATAGGTAGTTGTCATAGTAAAGGAGGGAACATTATCTTTGATGGGAAATTTAAAAGAGGAGATAGGAAGAGGTCTAATCTCAGTATAATAAGGCCAAAGATGAGCTTCCGGATAAATAGTTATAGAGTGCGTTTGGACTAGAGTATGCATAGCGGTAAATAAAGCTTCTTTTTCATGGATTTTTCTGGGGATGGGTAAGGCTCCGACAAAGGGAAGAATCTTACCAAGGATAGGGATACCTAGGTTAGCAGTAGAGGCAACGACATAGTTTTTCTTAGGAAAAGTTAGAAGTAAGGGATTAAGGGCATCACCGATCATTTGGGTATGGTTGCCAAATAAGTAGTAGCCTTTATATCCTCTTAAGACTTCTTTATTCTTAAAAGTTACTCTTAAGATTAGTTTACTATAGATAAGTGCTACTAAGTAAGAGAGAAAATAAAGAAGAGAAGAGATAATCTTATAGAAGATATTATTATTTAACCATTTATAATTATCTTTAAGCTCATAATTTTGGTTATTAGAAGTAACAAAGTCATCGGTATAACTAGTATAGGTTTTAGAAACGTTTTTTTTCATAGATATCACAGGAATATTGTAGCAAATTAATTGACTAATTTCACTAATTTTGCTATCATTTGATAGAAAGAAGTGGTACTTATGCAAAAATTAAGCGAACAAGAACTTGTTAGAAGAGATAAATTAACCGAGATAAGAAAAGTATGTAATCCTTATCCTGATAGTTTTAAAAGAACACATACTTTAAAGGAAGCTAGAAATTTAAGTGATGGCACGACTGGCGTTAGAGTTTGTGGTCGTATTATTTTTATGCGCAAAATGGGTAAATTATCATTTGTCCGTATTAGAGAGTTAGAAAGTGATTTACAATTAGAGTTTAGAGTTGATGAAGTCGGGGAAGAAAGATATGATTTCTTTAAGAAGTTAATTGATTCTGGGGATTTCATTGGCGCTACAGGTGAAATTTTTACAACGCAAACCGGAGAAAAGACTTTAAGAGTTAAGAGTTTTGAATTTTTAGGTAAAGCTTTAAGACCGTTACCAGAAAAATTCCATGGGTTACAAGATACTGAACTTAAGTATCGCCGTAGATATGTTGATTTAATTATGAATCAAGATTCTCGTAATGTTTTCTTAGGCCGTAGTAAGTTTTATGCTTTCTTACATCGTTATTTAGGAGAGAATGGTTTCTTAGAAGTAGAAACTCCTATTATGCAAACGGCTGTTAGTGGAGCGGCTGCTAAGCCATTCTTTACGCATCATAATGCCTTAAATTTAGATATGAATTTAAGAATAGCACCCGAAACTTATTTGAAGCAATGTATTGCCGCTGGTTTTGATCGGGTTTATGAAGTTGCTAAATGTTTCCGTAATGAAGGTATGGATACGGAGCATTTACAAGAATTTACGCAAGTTGAATGGTATGTTGCTTACTGGAATTTTGAAGATACAATTGTTTTCTTCCAAAACTTTATTAAGAATGCTTTACTTGAGCTTTTAGGGACAACTACCATTAATTATCGTGATAATGAGTTAAATTTTGATGGTAACTGGGAAAGAATTAACTATATTGAAGCCATGAAAGAGATTTTAGGAGAGAATTTCTTAGAAATTACGGATCCTAATGAATTAAAAGCTTTAGTAGTAAGTAAGAATCTATTTACGATGGCGGATATGGCTGAATATAAGTCTATAAGTCAAATTATTGATTTTGTTTATAAGAAGAAGATTCGTGCGAATATTGTGGGTCCTACTATTCTTTATAATTATCCTGCGGTTTTAAAACCTTTGGCGAGAAGAAATGATACTGATGAAATGGCCGTTGATGTTTTCCAAGTTGTTGTTTGTGGGACGGAGATTTGTAATGCCTATTCGGAACTTGTTAATCCTGAGATTCAAAGAGCTAACTTTGAAGAACAAGCGAAAGCTAAGAGTCAAGGTGATGATGAGACTATGGAACTTGACGAAGACTTTATGGGAGCAATGGAACAAGGGATGCCTCCTATCTCTGGATTAGGCTTTGGAATTGATCGTTTAATGATGTTATTCTATAATCAAGAGTCAATTCGTGATGTCGTTTTATTCCCAATTATGAAGAAAGAAAATAGCACTTCTATTTCTAATGAAGTAAAAACTAGTTCTGTAAATTCTGTTGCGGAACCAATTGACTTTTCGAAAGTAGAGATTGAACCATTGTTCCAAGACTATGTTGATTTTGATTCTTTTGCTAAATGTGATTTCAGAGCTGTTAAAGTTAAGGATTGTATAGCAGTTCCTAAGAGTAAGAAGTTATTACAATTTACTTTAGATGATGGCACTGGAGTAGATAGAACTATTCTTAGTGGAATTCACAGTTTTTATGAACCAGAAGCTTTAATTGGTAAGACTTTAGTAGCTATTACTAATTTAGCGCCTAAAGCGATGATGGGGATTGATTCTTGTGGAATGTTATTGTCAGCAGTTCATACTGAAGAAGGCGAAGAAAAGTTAAATCTTTTAATGATAAGTGATAAAATTCCTGCTGGAGCTAAGTTATATTAAGAAGTCTAATTAGTTAGGCTTTTTTCTTTTCTTAAAATTTGGTATATAAAGATATTTATTTTCATAGTATGTTCTAGAGAGGAATTGATTTTATGAGAGAGAGTATACCTTATGAAAAAGAAATTGTTTTTAATACGAAGATAGCGGAAATTACTTCGATTTCTTTAGAGTATGAAGCTAATGTCTTAGATGAGGATATTGAAGGAGACTTTATTGTTTCAGGGGATTATAAAATTCATGAGTTAAGTGTTAATAAAGAACCTTTTAAGTATAGAATTCCCTTTAGTGTTTCTTTGACTGATGATATTATTAGGGACTCAATTAAGTATGATATTAATAATTTTACTTATGAGATTGTTGATGATGATACTTTAAGAGTTAATATTGAGTTTGGAATTGATTATGAACTAGTGAAAGAGAAAATTCAAAAAGAAGAAGTTGAAGAGACTAGGGAAGATGCTATTCAAGGAGAACTGACTAAAGATGATAAAGCTTCTTTAGAATTAAATAATTTATTAGATGATATTGAGTTAAATAATACTTCTAGTAATTCAAAGACTTTAGATTACACTACTCTTAAAGATAGTGGGATTGATAATTCTAAAGTAACGGATAATACTAGTAAAGAAGTAGTCTTAAACAATGTTAGTGAGTCTTTAAATACTTATGTTACTTATCATATTCATGTATTAAGTGATGGAGAAGATATTAATACTATCATTAATAAATATAAAGTTAGTAAAGAAGTTATTGATGAGTATAATCAAGGACTTGAATGGGTTATGGGAGAAAAAGTAATTATTCCAGAATTACAAGATGAATGAGAAATTAAAAGAGATAGTTTTAAAGTATAAACCTCTTAAATACACGCTTAAAGGGAAGACTATTAATGTCAATAGTACGCAAGGGGACTTTATAATTAAACCAACAAAGAAAGATATAACTGGTCTTTTTAGTTATTTAGATTCGAGAAATTTTTATAATTATCCGAAGGTTATTGCTAAAGATGATGATTATATTACTTATGAGTATTTAAAAGAATTAGAGACTCCTAAGGAACAACAGTTATTAGATTTAATCTTAGTAGTAGCTAAACTTCATAATAAGACGGTTTATTTTAAAGAAGTGACAGAAGATAAGTATCAAGAGATATATGATAATATTAAAGATAATGTTATATATCTAAGAGATTATTATAGTGGGATTTATGATGAAGCTTTCAATGAGATTTATATAAGTCCAGCGAAATATACTTTTCTTTTGAATTATAGTCTTCTTAATAATGATTTAGCTTTTATCTTAGAAGAGTTAGATGAATGGTTTAATTTAGTTAAAGAATCAAATAAACAAAGAGTTTGTTTAATTCATAATAATTTATCTTTAGAACATTTTGTTAAAGGGATGGATAGTTATCTAATAAGTTGGGATAAGTATACTTTTGATACTCCTGTTATGGATATAGTTAATCTTTATCATAATGAATATTTAACTTGTGATTTTAGTGGTATTCTGAAAGAATATTTAAAGAATTTTAAACTTAGTGTTGATGAAGAAAAATTATTGTTTATTTTATTGTCTTTACCAGATAAAGTGAATTTTGATGATAGTGAATTTAATAATACTATTAATGTTGCTAATTTAGTTGATTATATTAAAAGAACAGAAAAGTTAATAAGGCCATATTATGCGGAAAAGCAAAAAGAAGAGGATTGATACTTCGATTAGAAGAATGAAGATATTAAAACGAAGGGGTAAGATAAGCGTGATTAGAGTTTGGTAAAAGATTAGAATAGAAAGGCCAATAATAGCTAAAATTGTAAAAAAGTTGGGGACTCTTGGTCGATTATTACACATATATATACACCTATTTTATTATATGTTAAGTATAGTAAAGGGTGTTTTTTCTTGGGGTTAAGTATTTAACTATTGGGGATATTCTGTTATAATGGGGTTATAAAGTAGGTGGTAGTGTGAAAAACTTAAAGAGAGATATGGTTAATATCTTACTGATAGGTGGTATTAGCATTAATTATTTTTTAGGGGGTATTCAAGTTAAGGCGAAGTCTAATTACAAGGCTTATACTCAGGATGATGTTAATTATCGTAGAGAACCTAATTTAAATCTTAAGACTGCTAATGGTGATGATAATATTATTGCGCATATTGATAAAAGTGTCCAAGTAACGGTAGTTAGTGATACTAAAGTTGGTACTGATGGTTGTAGATCGGGTTGGATTAATATTATCTATAATGATGTTTCTGGTTATATTTGTTCTTATTATATTAATGAAATACCGCCTAAAGAAGTCTATGGTAGACCTTGGAATACGCCTAAAAAAGCCATTATGGGCGGGTCTAAGTGGATTGGGGCTGGCTATATTTCTAGGGGTCAATTTACTTCTTATCTAAAGAAATTTAATGTTAATCCTAATGCGGAAAGTGCTTTATATAACCATCAATATCAAGCAAATATAGCAGCCCCTTCAAGTGAATCAGTTACGACTTATAATGCTTATAAGAAGAATGGTTTTTTAGAGTTGCAATTTACTTTTAATATTCCGGTTTTTAATAATATGGCTGATAAGTATGACCGATATATTGGTTACGATTCTTTGAAAGATAATAGAAAGGTTAATAATCTAGTTAGTGATATTCCTAAACAAGATGAAGTAACAGATCAAGGCTTTGAAGATACTCTTAATAAGGAAGGCTTCCCTGAAAGTTATAAACGTATTTTAAGATATTTACATAATATTCATCCTAACTGGGTTTTTAAAGCTATGTTAACTGGGGAAGATTTTGCTTTTGCGGTTAATCAAGAAAAACTAGCGGGTGCCATTGATATGAGCTATTATTATGATGAGACCTTGAAAGTCGTAGAGGGAAGTCGTTGGTATCTGCCTACAACAAGTGCTACAGCGTATTATATGGACCCTCGTAATTTCTTAACCGAAAAATATATTTTTCAATTCGAAGCTTTAAATTATGATGAAAAGTATACAGAAGAACTAGTGCAAGGTGT